>NZ_JAGPXZ010000871.1:0-2350 GCF_018070305.1 Micromonospora sp. M51
TCGGCGGACCGCGCCCAGGTCGCCGACCCGAAGGCGTACCTCGCTCGGATCGTGTCGAACCTGGCGGTGCAGCGCCTGCGTTCGGCCCGGCAGCAACGCGAAACCTACGTGGGGCCGTGGTTGCCCGAGCCCGTCCTGACCGATGGGGACGCCGCCGACGCCGTCACCGACGCCGAGTCCGTGTCGATGGCGATGCTGGTGGTGCTGGAGACGCTCAGCCCGCTCGAACGCGCCGTGTTCGTCCTGCGGGAGGTCTTCGACTTCAGCCACGCGGAGATCGCGGCGGCGGTGGAACGCTCCGAGGCCGCGGTCCGCCAGACCGCTCACCGTGCTCGCGAACATGTGCGACGCCAGCGGCCACGCTTCACCGCGGACCGGTCCCAGCAGCGCGGAGTCACCGAGCGGTTCCTCGCCGCCGCGACCGGTGGCGACCTCAACACCCTGCTGGAGCTGCTCTCCCCCGACGTGACGCTGTGGACCGACGGTGGCGGGAAGGTCCGCCAGGCCCTGCGTCCGATCCGGGGCGCGGAGACGGTCGCCGGTTGGTTCGCGGCCATCGGCACCGTCACCTACCAGGGCGTTCAGCCGCACGACATGCGCGCTGTCCTGGTCGAGATCAACGGGGCGCCGGGGCTGGTGTTCAGCGGTGTCGGCCGGGTGGTCGCCACCGTCTGCTTCGACCTCGACGCCGACGGCCGGATCACCACCATCCACACCGTCGCCAACCCTGACAAGCTGCACGCCGTCGCCGACGGCACCACCCACCACCTCGCGACCCGGTGAGCCGACCGCCTCGCCGTCAGCCGGTGCTGGTGAGGTCGGTCGTCGCCGCGAGCTCCGTGACCACGTCCAGGAACCGGTGCAGCGCCGGGGCGGTGTTGCCCGCCAACCACACCATCTCGGTGTGCGCGTACGCGCCGGTCAGCGGGACGAACACCACGCCGGTGCGGCGCAGACTCGCCGCCGAGCAGGCGAGCCGGGTGACGCCGAGGCCGGCGGCGACCAGGCCGAGCAGGCTCTGCACGCCGGCCTCCTCCTGAACGACGGTCGGCTCGAAGCCCGCTTCCCGGAACTGGTCCTGGTAGGCGCGGTGCCAGGGTTCCCAGGAGCTGCGCGGCGTCATGACCCACTGTTCGTTCGCCAGGTCGGCGAGCGTCAACTCGGCCCGCCCGGCGAGCGGGTGGCCCTCGGGCAGCACCGCGCAGACCGGTTCGGTGGTCAGTCTCCTCGACTCCAGGCCGGGAACGAGCGGGGTCCGGGTGAAGGCCACGTCGTACTGCCCGCCGAGGACGCCCTGGACCAGGGGCGCGATGCTGGTGGACTCGGTGGCCAGGTGCAGGTCGGGGAGGTGGTGGCGGACCGCCCGGACCACCGGGGGCAGCAGGTGGTTGGCGACGGTGGTCAGGAAGGCGAGCCGGAGGGTGCCGACCTCACCCCGCAGGGCCCGCCCCACGACGGTGACTGCCTGCTCGGCGCGGTCCGTCACGGCGCGCGCCTCGGGAACGAACAGGGCGCCGATGTCGGTCAGGGTGGTGCCACGGCTGTCACGGTCGAACAGCTTCGCCCCGAGGACGCGTTCCAGGGCGGTGATCTGCTGCGACAGCGACTGCTGGGCGATCATCAGGCGGGCGGCGGCCCTGGTGAAACTCAGCTCCTCCGCGAGGACCAGGAAATACCGCAGTTGGCGCAGCTCGGGCGTGGCCACAGGAACAGACTGTAGCCACGTCAGGAAGAGCGTGTTGGCCGTCCGCGCAGACCACCGCGCACGATCGGTGGGCAGGGCTGAACCGCGACACCGTACGCCAGTACGGCGGGCCGGTATCGCCATCCGGGAACACCCCACACAAGGAAGTCGATCATGGCTGAAACACGCGTCACCACACCGTTCAACGCCCGGTCCACCGCCACCGACGTCGTGGCCGGTGTCGACCTGACCGGGCAGCGCGCCATCGTCACCGGCGCCTCCTCGGGCATCGGCGTGGAGACCGCCCGGGCGCTCGCCATGGCCGGCGCCGAGGTGACCCTGGCGGTACGGGACGTGCGGGCCGGAGAACGGGCCGCTCGGGAGATCGGCACCGGGGCCGTGGACCGGCTGGTCCGGGTCGCGTCGTTGGACCTGTCCGACCAACGGTCGGTCGCCGCTTTCATCGCCGCCTGGGACGGGCCCCTGCACATGCTGGTCAACAACGCCGGGGTGTCGGCGACCCCCGAGATGCGGACCGCGGAGGGTTGGGAGTTGCAGTTCGCCACGAACCACCTCGGCCATTTCGCACTCGCCACAGGGCTGCACCGGGCACTCGCCAGCGCCGGTCGGGCCCGCGTGGTGTCACTGAGCTCCATCGCCCACGTT
>NZ_JAGPXZ010000872.1:0-2348 GCF_018070305.1 Micromonospora sp. M51
GCCCGCTGATCGCCGGCGGGCAGGGCATCTACGGCGGCGGCGCGCGCTGCTCGCTCGGCGCGAACGCACGCAGCGGCAGCACCTACTACGTGATCACCGCCGGGCACTGCACCGCGGCTGCCGCCACCTGGTACGCCGACAGCGCCCAGAGCACCGTGCTCGGCACCCGCACCGCCACCAGTTACCCCACCAACGACTACGGGCTGATCCGCTACACCGGTCGGATCGCCCACCCGAGCGCCGTCTACACCTACCCCGGCCTGCTGACCATCAACGGCCCCGGCAACGCGTACATCGGTCAGGCGGTGTGCCGCAGCGGCAGCACCACCGGGGTGCGCTGCGGCACGGTCACCGGTCTCAACCAGACCGTCAACTACGCCACCGGCGTGATCTACGGCCTGATCCGCACCAACATCTGCGCCGAGCCGGGGGACAGCGGCGGACCGCTCTACGTGGCCGCCACCGGCACCATCCTCGGCATCCTCTCCGGCGGCACCGGCAACTGCACGGCCGGCGGCACCACCTACTACCAGCCGATCGCGGAGGTGCTGGCCACGTACGGCCTGACGCTGCCCTGACCGCGGGACACCGCTTGCCCGTCCCGCGCGCGACACCTAGGCTCGGCGACGCCCAGCACCCCGCCGCGAGGACGTGTGCCCGATGCCGACCGACCCCCGACCTGACCAGGCGAGTGTGCCGGCCGGCTACCCGTCGGTGGAGGTGGCCGCGGTGGGGGAGACGATGGTGGTGCTCTGCCCCGCGCCGGGCGAGCCGCTGGAGCACGCCGAGCGGGTCGCCGTCTCGGTCGGCGGCGCCGAGTCCAACGTGGCCGGTTACCTGGCCCGCCTGGGACACCTGACGACCTGGGTGAGCCGGGTCGGCGACGACCCCTTCGGTCGGGCTGTCGTGCGGCACGTCGCCGCCGCCGGTGTCCGCGTCGACCAGGTGTGCGTGGACCCGGCCGCCCCCACCGGCCTGTACGTCAAGGACCCGGGCCCGCAGGGGACCGCCGTGCACTACTACCGGGCCGGGTCGGCGGCCACCCGGATGGACCCGGCCACGCTGGCCGACCCGGCGCTGGCCGGTGCCCGGGTGCTGCACCTGTCCGGGATCACCCCGGCGCTGTCCGCGTCCTGCCGGGCGCTTGTCGAGCACGCGGTGACCGACCGGCCGTTGCCGGCGGCACGGGTCAGCTTCGACGTCAACCACCGTGCCCGGTTGTGGTCCGCCGAGCAGGCCGCGCCGGTGCTGCGTGACCTCGCCAACCGCTGCGACCTCGTCTTCGTCGGGCAGGACGAGGCGGAGACTCTCTGGGGCGTCACCGACCCGACGGCCGTGCGTGAGGTGCTGCCCGCTCCGGAGACGGTGGTGGTCAAGGACGGCGCGGTCGGCGCCACCGCGCTGGTCCGCGACGCCGAACCGGTCTTCGTGCCCGCTCCCCGGGTGACGGTGGTGGAGCCGGTCGGTGCCGGCGACGCCTTCGCCGCCGGCTACCTGGCCGGGCTGCTGCGCGGCCTCGACCCCGTGCGGCGGTTGCGCCTCGGCCACCTGATGGCGGCGCAGGCGTTGACCAGCAGCGCCGACAACGCCCCGGTCCCGCCGTGGGCCTGGTTCGAGAAGCTGATCGACGCCGCGGCCGACGCCTGGTCGCCGCTCGACCTGACCGACCTGGGGGCGACGACCTGAGTCGGGCCGCCGGGTGGCGCCCCGGCCAGCAGCAACACTGTCACCGCGACCTCGGATGGAGTGTTCCATGACCACACCGGACTTCGACCACATCTTCGGCGGCGCCCGGGTGATGGCGATCCTGCGCGGCCTTCCGGTCGCCGAGACCGTTCGGCTCGCCGAGCGGGCCTGGGACCTCGGCATCGACGTGGTGGAGGTTCCGGTGGCCACCGCCGACGCGGTGCCGGCGCTGCGGGCCGCCGTCGCGGCGGGGGCCGAACGCGACCGGATCGTCGGTGCCGGCACCGTGCTCGACGTCGACCAGGTCGCCGCGGCGGCCGACGCGGGCGCCCGGTTCACCGTCGCGCCCGGCCTGGACCTCACGGTCGCCGACGCCGCCGCCGCGCGTGGCCTGCCGCACCTGCCCGGTGTGGCCACCCCCACCGAGGCCCAGCAGGCACTGCGGCACGGCCTCACCTGGCTCAAGGCGTTCCCCGCGATCTCCCTCGGGCCGGCCTGGTTCAAGGCCATGGCCGGTCCGTTGCCGCAGTTGCGTTTCGTCGCCACCGGTGGCCTCGACGCGGGCAACGCCGGCCCGTTCCTGCACGCGGGCGTCCGCGTGGTGGCCGTCGGCTCCGCCCTCTCCGACACCACCCAACTGGACGCCCTCGCCAAGCTAACCC
>NZ_JAGPXZ010000873.1:0-2345 GCF_018070305.1 Micromonospora sp. M51
ATGAGCTTCTCCTGAGCGACCTTCGCGCGCATGTAACCGCTGTCCGGGATCCGGTCGCTCCCCACGATGGAGAGCGCCACGTAGTGATTCACCCCGGCGTCCGACGCGGCGGCGAGGAGCGTCCGGGTCGAGGTCTCGAAGAACTCCAGTACGGCGGCGTCCTCGAACGACGGCGAGTTCGACGTGTCGACGACGACCTCGGCCCCGGCGAGCGCATCGGCCACGCCCTCGCCGGTCAGGGTGTTCACGCCGGTCTTCGGCGATGCCGCCACCGCCTCGTGGCCCTGGGCGCCGAGGCGGTCCACGACCTTGGAACCGATGAGGCCACTGCCCCCGATGACGACGATCTTCATGGTCGGACCACATCCTGTCTGCACTGGGTTGAGTCGTGCTGCCCATCAGTAAGACGGAAAGCGTGCGCGGATGCAGGACAATCGCCGGAGAAAGCGTCTTACGGAGATCACGCCATCAGTGGAGGTCGACGTGGCCACGGTGTCCCACCCCGTGTTCGCCCGGGTGTACGAGCGACTCAGCGTCGCCATGGACCGCGCCGGCACGGCGGCGTTCCGGCGGGAGCTGGTCGCCGGCCTGTCCGGCCGGGTGATCGAGATCGGTGCGGGCAACGGGCGGATGTTCGCCCACTACCCGCCGTCTGTCACCCAGGTCCTCGCTGTCGAACCGGAACGGCGGCTGCGGGCCGCCGCCGAGCGCGCCGCCGCGGATGCGCCGATTCCGGTCACCGTCGTCGACGCTCTGGCCCAGGCGCTGCCCGCCGCGGACGGCGAGTTCGACGCGGCCGTGGTCGCGTTGGTGTTGTGCACGGTGCCCGATCAGGCGAGCGCGTTGGCGGAGATCAGCCGGGTGCTGTGCCCCGGAGGCCAGGTGCGGTTCTTCGAGCACGTGGCCGCCGAGGAGGCCACCGGCCTGCACCGCGCCCAACGTCTCGTCGACGCCACCGTGTGGCCGAGGCTGTTCGCGGGCTGCCACACCAACCGCGACACCGTCGCGGCGATCGCAGCGGCCGGCTTCGAGGTGACGCAGCTGCGCCGGTTCCGCTTCCCGGCCACCAGCAACAGCCCATCCTCGCCCTGCGTCCTCGGCCGTGCGATCAGGCCGGTCCCGGCCGTCCGGCGATAGGCCGAGATCTGCTCGGTCGCCCCGGGTGCGCACCCGCCGCTTGTCGAAACCGGCGAACAAGAATGCGAATATCTGTCCTATTCAGATAGATGCGCGTCGGTCATTGCGCCAATTTGCCCCCATTTGAACACCCGCCGTGATGTGGTAGTCAACGCGCTTATCGGCGCCATACAGGCCATATCACGCAGGACGCCACTGGCTTGACGTCTCCTGCGAGTAGTACCCACGGAGGGTGTTCTGTGACAGCTAAACCCAAACACTGGCTACGGCGACAGGTGGTCCTGCCGGCGCTTGCGGCCGGCGCAGCCGCCACAGTGGCAGCCAGCCTGCTGCTCTTCAGCTCGACCGCAGCCAACGCGCAGGAAGCACCGGTCAACCTGGGCACGGCGGCCGACTTCTCCGTCCTGGCCGGAGCCGAACCCACCAACACCGGGCCCAGCTTCCTGGCTCAGAGCCTCGGTCGGTACCCCGGAAACACCGCGTCCGGATTCGAGACGGCAACCATCGGCGGCGAGGTGCACCTCGGTGACGCTGTCGCTCTACAGGCTCAGAGCGACCTGACCATCGCCTTCAACGATGCCGCCGGCCGGACGCCGTTCACCAACCTCCCGGCGGAGCTGGGCGGCAACACGCTCAACGAAGGGGTCTACCGGATCGGAGCCGCCCAACTCACCGGACCGTTGACGCTCAACGGCCAGGGCGACCCGTCCGCCGTGTTCATCTTCCAGGTCGACTCCTCGCTGACGACGGCGTCGAACAGCAGCGTCGTCCTGATCAACGGGGCTTCGGCCTGCAACGTGTTCTGGAAGATCGGCAGTTCGGCGACGATCGGCACGGGCACCACCTTCGTCGGCACAATCATGGCGCAGGCCGCGATCACGATGGCCACGGGCGCGACCCTGCAGGGCCGCGCGCTGGCACGCACCGCCGCCGTCACCCTGGATACCAACGTCATCACCGCACCGGTCTGCGCCGGGCCGACCGGCCCACCCGGACCCACCGGCCCGCCCGGACCCACCGGCCCGCCCGGGCCGACCGGCAGCCCCGGTGCGCCCGGCAGCCCTGGTGCCCCCGGCAGCCCTGGTGCCCCCGGCAGCCCCGGGGCGCCCGGCAGCCCCGGGGCGCCCGGCAGCCCTGGTGCCCCCGGCAGCCCCGGAGCACCCGGAGCGCCCGGTAGCCCTGGAGCACCCGGAGCGCCCGGCGTACCT
>NZ_JAGPXZ010000874.1:0-2334 GCF_018070305.1 Micromonospora sp. M51
CCTGTCTCGGTTGACCTATGTTCAGAGGGTCGCTCGCGTGGGAGGGGGTGTCGGGGTTGGGCCTGCGGACCTTTATCGAGGGTTGGCCGGTGTACCGGCAGCTCACCGGCACGGACCCGCTGGGTCGGGGCGCGGCGGCGAAGTCCGACGGGTCCCGCGCGCTCACCGCCCGCACCGACACCGCCGATTCGGTCGCCCGTTCCGTCTGCCCGTACTGCGCCGTCGGGTGTGGTCAGCGGGTGTTCGTCAAGGACGGGCGGGTCAGTCAGATCGAGGGTGATCCGGACAGTCCGATCTCGCGGGGTCGGCTCTGCCCGAAGGGTTCGGCCAGTAAGAGCCTGGTGACCAGCCCGCTGCGGCAGACCACGGTGCGCTACCGCCGCCCGTACTCGACGCAGTGGGAGGATCTGGACCTCGACACGGCGCGCGACATGATCGCCGATCGGAACCTCGCCGCCCGGGAGCAGACCTGGGAGCACGTCCACACGCAGGGCCGACCGCTCAACCGGACGCTGGGCATCTCCAGCCTGGGCGGGGCGACGCTCGACAACGAGGAGAACTACCTGATCAAGAAGTTGTTCACCGCGATGGGGGCGCTTCAGATCGAGAATCAGGCCCGTATTTGACACTCCGCCACCGTCCCCGGTCTGGGGGCCAGCTTCGGTCGTGGCGGTGCGACGGATTTTCAGCAGGACATCGCCAACGCTGACGTGATCGTCATTCAGGGTTCGAACATGGCTGAGGCGCACCCAGTGGGGTTCCAGTGGGTGATGGAGGCCAAGCGCCGAGGGGCGAAGGTCTTCCACGTCGACCCACGGTTCACCCGGACGAGCGCGGTAGCGGACGCGTACCTGCCGATCCGGGCGGGCACGGACATCGCGTTGCTCGGTGGGGTGGTGCGTTACATCCTGGACAACGAGTTGGACTTCCGGGAGTACGTGCTGGCGTACACCAACGCGGCGACGATCGTCAGCGCGGAGTTCAGCGACACCGAGGACGGCGACGGTTTCTTCTCCGGTTTCGACCCGGAGACCGGCACGTACGTGCAGGACAGTTGGCAGTACGAGGGCCATGAGGGTTCCTCAGGCAGTGGGCACACCGCTCAGGAGCGGGACAGCGCCGCGGGGTTGACGCACGAGTCGCACGGCGCGCAGGTGGGTGGGCAGACGCGGCGCGACGAGACGTTGCAGCATCCGCGCTGCGTTTACCAGATCCTGAAGCGACACTTCTCCCGTTACACGCCGGAGATGGTGGAGCGGGTCTGCGGTATTTCCCAGGCGCAGTTCCTGGAGTTGGCGCGGGCGTGGACGCAGAACTCCGGGCGGGACCGCACCGGCATGCTCATCTACTCGGTGGGCTGGACGCAGCACAGCGTGGGCGTGCAGTACATCCGCACCGGCGCGATCATCCAGCTCCTGCTGGGCAACATGGGTCGCCCGGGCGGCGGGGTGATGGCGCTTCGTGGGCACGCCAGCATCCAGGGCTCCACCGACATTCCGACACTGTTCAACCTGCTGCCCGGTTACCTGCCGATGCCGCACCACGCCGAGCACCCGAGCTTCGACGAGTGGGTGGACAGCATCCGCCACCCGGGGCAGAAGGGGTTCTGGGGTAACGCGCGGTCGTTCGCCGCGAGCCTGCTCAAGGCGTACTGGGGGGACGCGGCGACGCCGGAGAACGACTTCTGTTACGGCTATCTGCCGCGGATGACCGGTGATCACGGCACCTACCAGCAGGTGCTGAACATGATCGACGGGAAGATCAAGGGGTACTTCCTGCTCGGGCAGAACCCGGCCGTCGGGTCGGCGCACGGTCGGGCGCAGCGTCTCGGCATGGCCAACCTCGACTGGCTGGTGGTCCGGGACCTGTTCATGATCGAGAGCGCGACGTTCTGGCAGAACGGCCCCGAGGTCGCCACCGGGGAGATCGTGCCGCAGGAGTGCCGCACCGAGGTGTTCTTCCTGCCCGCCGCGTCGCATGTGGAGAAGGAGGGCACGTTCACGCAGACGCAGCGGTTGTTGCAGTGGCGGGAGAAGGCCGTCGAGCCGCCGGGTGACGCCCGCTCCGAGCTGTGGTTCTTCTACCACCTGGGCCGCAAACTGCGCGAGAAGCTGGCCGGGTCGCCGTTGTCGCGCGACCGGGCGCTGCTCGACCTGACCTGGGACTATCCCACGCACGGTCCGCACGCGGAGCCGAGCGCCGAGGCGGTGCTGCGCGAGATCAACGGGTACGACGTGGCGACCGGCGCGCCGGTGTCCAGCTTCGCGCAGGACCGCGCCGACGGTTCCACAGCCGTCGGCTGCTGGATCTACACCGGGGTGTACGCCGACGGCG
>NZ_JAGPXZ010000875.1:0-2334 GCF_018070305.1 Micromonospora sp. M51
GTGCTGCTCGACGTACGGGCGGCGCCGCGTTACCGGGGCGAGGTCGAACCGATCGACCCGGTGGCCGGGCACGTGCCGGGGGCGGCGAACCTGCCCGCCGGGGTGTACGTCGGGCCGGACGGCCGCTTCCCGGCCGCCGAGGTGTTGAGCGAGCGGTTCGCCGAAGCCGGGGTGACCGAGGGGCGGGCCGTCGGGGCGTACTGCGGCTCGGGGGTGACCGCCGCGCAGGCGGTGCTCGCGTTGCACCTGGCCGGTCGCACGGACGCCGCGCTCTACGTTGGATCGTGGAGCAACTGGGTGGCCGACCCGGCCCGGCCGGTCGCCTCCGGGTCGACACCAGGCCACTGACCAGCGCGTGCGGTGGGCCGGCGCCCGTCCTCGTGCGACGATGGGCTCATGTCCGACGACACGGTGGTGGTGTGGGACGAGTCGCTGCTCGCCTACGACATGGGTGACCATCCGCTCGACCCGGTCCGGGTGGAACTGACCTTCGCGCTCGCCCGCGAGCTGGGCATCCTGAATCGGCCAGGGGTGCGGGTGGTCAAGCCGGAGCCCGCCGACGACGCACTGCTCACCCGGGTGCACGAGCCGGCCTACCTCGCCGCGGTACGCAACGCGCCGCGTGACCCGCTCTTCGCCGGTTACGGGCTGGGCACCTCCGACAACCCGGTCTTCGAGGGGATGCACGAGTCCAGCGCGCTCATCGCCGGCGCGACGGTGGCCGCCGCCGAGGCGGTCTGGCGCGGCGACGCCCGCCGGGCGGTGAACGTGGCCGGCGGGCTGCACCACGCGATGCGCGCCCGCGCCGCCGGCTTCTGCGTCTACAACGACCCGGCGGTGGCCATCGCCCGGCTGCTCGACCTGGGCGCCGAGCGGGTCGCGTACGTGGACGTCGACGTGCACCACGGCGACGGCGTGCAGCAGATCTTCTGGAACGACCCGCGGGTGCTCACGGTCAGCGTGCACGAGACCCCGTTGGCCCTTTTCCCGGGCACGGGTTTCCCGGACGAGACGGGTGGGCCGGGCGCGCAGGGCACCGCTGTCAACATGCCGTTGCCGCCGGGTGTCGACGACAGCGGCTGGCAGCGCGCGTTCCACGCGATCGTGCCGTCGGTGCTGCGCGCGTTCCGCCCGCAGGTGCTGGTCAGTCAGTGCGGCGCCGACGGGCACCGACTGGATCCGCTCGCCGACCTGAACCTGACTGTCGACGGGCAGCGGGCCACCTACCTGGCGATGCGGGCGCTGGCCGACGAGTTGTGTGACGGCCGGTGGGTGGCCACCGGCGGCGGCGGGTACGCCCTCGTCGAGGTGGTGCCCCGGGCCTGGACCCACCTGTTGGCGGTGGCCACCGGTGATCCGATCGACCCGGCCACCCTCACCCCACCCGCGTGGCGGGACCTGGTCGCCTCCCGGCAGCTGGGTCGGGAGGTGCCGCTGCGGATGACCGACGAGGCGGCGACGGCGGCCATGGTCCGCGCCGCGGTGGAGTTGACGTGAGGTTGGAGATTCTGCCGGTGCTCGGCATCGGCCACGTGACCGAGGGCGACGACCTGGCCGCGGTGATCGCGACCGCCGCGCCGTGGCTGCGCAACGGCGACGTGCTGGTGGTGACCAGCAAGATCGTTTCCAAGGCGGAGGGGCGACTGGTCGACGTGCCGGCGGACGGACCGGAACGGCTGGCCGCCCGGGACGAGGTGCTGGCCGGTGAGACCGCCCGGGTGGTGGCCAGTCGGGGGGCGACCCGGATCGTGCAGACCCATCACGGCTTCGTGATGGCCTCGGCGGGGATCGACGCGTCGAACGTGGACAAGACCCGGCTGGTGCTGTTGCCGGTCGACCCGGACGCCTCGGCGCGGGCCTTGCGGGACGCGCTGCGGGAGCGCTACGACCTGGACCTGGCGGTGATCATCAGCGACACGATGGGTCGGCCCTGGCGCAATGGGCTCACCGACGTGGCGCTCGGGGTGGCCGGGATGCCGGCCATCCGTGATCACCGGGGCGAGGTCGACCCGTACGGCAACGAGTTGCAGTTGACCCAGATGGCTGTGGTGGACGAGTTGGCGGGTGCCGGCGAGCTGATCAAGGGTAAGTGTGATCAGGTCCCGGTCGCGGTGGTGCGGGGCTACCTGCCCGCCACCGAGCCGGACGACGCCGGTGGCGCGCGGGCGCTGATCCGCGACGCGGCACAGGACCTGTTCTCGCTCGGCACCGCCGAGGCCCGCGCCGCCGGGCTGTCCGACGCCGCCACCCTCGCCGATGGTCCCGGTCCGATGCCAGCCGACCTGACCGCGGTGCGACGGGCCATCGACGCGGTCGCCGGGGTGGTCGCCCCCG
>NZ_JAGPXZ010000876.1:0-2314 GCF_018070305.1 Micromonospora sp. M51
GTACGCGGGCGGCTCGCCGCCCACCCGGCGCTGGCCGCGCTGGCCGAGCCGCCCGCGTACCCCGAGGTGTTCGCGCCCTGGCTGGCGCTGACGCCGCGGGTCGGTTACGCGCTGGAGCATCTGCTCGGCGCGACCCCGCCGCCCGGTGTGGACATCGGCGCGCTGGTGAGCGCGGCGGCCGAGGAGGCCGGCGACGCGGCCGCCGGGCAGGTGCCCTGGGGTGACCTGCACCGGTTGGCGCTGTGGCGGGCGCTGCCCGGCGCGGACGCCGGGTCCGGTCCCCGGCTCGACGGTGACCACGACTGCGTGCTGGCCACCTCCAGCGTGCCCGGGGTCACCCACTGGTGCCTGCGGGGGCCGGCGGCGCGCTTCGTCTGGGACCTGGCCCGCCGCAGCGACAGCCGGTGGGTGGTCCCGCTGGGCGCGTGCGGGGTGCCCGGCGACCCGCACCACGACGACCAGAGCCGCGCCTGGCTGGCCGGGGAGCTGCTACCGGTCGTCACCGACTGGGAGCAGCTGACGCAGGAGCGGGACTGACGGCACCGGCCGCCGCCCGGGGTGCCCGAGGCGCCCCCGGCGACGGCCGGCCACAGTGGCGTCAGCGCAGGCCGAACGCCCTGGTGATGCGCTGGCTCACGGTGTTGCCGGCGGCGTCGCGCGCGGTGGTGCGCAGGCTCACGAAGCCGGCCGTCGCCGGTGCGGCCAGCGAGGTACGCCAGCCGTCGCCGTGCCGGGTCAGCCGCTGCTTCTGCCAGCTCGCCCCGTCGTCGTAGGACACCTCCACCGTCACCGCGCCGACAGTGCCGCTGACGTCGGGCAGGTGGGAGGCGACCACGGTCAAGGGTGCCCGCCGCGCCGCCCGGCCGGCGGCGTCGATGTCCACCTGGTAGTCCAGCTGGATCATCGGCAGCACCTCGGCCGACTCCTCCCCCGTCACCGCCGAGGTGAAGGCCCACTCGGTGCGGGTCTGCCGGGAGTACGGGTTGCTCCAGGCGGCCCGGTCGTTCTCCACCACCAGCCGGTACGGCAGCCGCTGAGACGCCAGCCCGGAGACCTGGAGGTACTCGGCGTTGCCCCAGTTCAGCTCCTGGTCACCCTGGTAGAGGGTGGTCCGGTTGACCATGTCGTAGTTGGCGTACGCCTCACCGATGTGACCGCCTCCGTCGCCCCACCCGGGTGCGGGCAGGTAGACGGTGTCCAGGTATCGGACCGGCACGTAGCCGCCACCCATCCGGGGGCGCTGGATCGGCCCGAACCAGGTGACGGCGCTCGGCTTGCCCGCCGGGTAGGTCGTCACCGCCTGCAGGTGCTGACCGGTCTCGCCGGCGATGAACGCGTCGTCGATCCACCGCTGGTCGGCGCTCACCCAGTCGGTTCGCCGGCCCTGCGCCGGGGCCGGCTCCTGGTTGCTGGACGCCCACCCGCGCCAGACGTCGGTGCGGAACTCCAACGCCTTGCCCTGCCGGTAGTTGCGGAACTCCACGTCGACCCGGGCCAACTGCCGCTTCGTGGGCCGGTAGGTGGGGTCGGCCGGCACCGTGCCGGACCAGTGGTGCGCCACGTCGTACAGGTAGCTGGTCTCCGGGTGCGACTCGACGGTGAGCCGCACCGCGCCGCGCTCCAGCGCGGCGATGAGCTGCCCACCCTCGTCCGCGCCGAGCGTGGCCACTGTCACCGGGGCCGGGCTCTCCGGGCTCCACGCGAACTCGTCCCAGGGCTGCAGCCGACCGATGCCGTCGTTCACCACGAGCAGCAGCTTCGCCCCGGCCGCCGCGGCGGCCCGCGCCTGGGTGGCGATGTCGACGCTGTCACTGCGGCGCACCACCACGGCCCGGTCCCGGACCGGCCGGTTGGCCAGCCCCGCCGCCGACGCGTCAGCGACATAGACCGCGTCCAGCTGACGACGACCGGCCGGCAGCGCCGGGGTGGCCCGCTTCACCAACAGATCGTCGTACGAGCGACCGCCCGCCGAGACGGTCAACGCCGGCTGCTCCAGCCGCCACCGGGCGCCGAACTCGAACTCGCCGTCGGTGACCGGACGGCTCGTCGGCAACGCCCACATGCTGTCGTACGAGTCGTCGGGCAGCACCTGACTCTCGGTGAGACCGTTCTTCGTGGACCGGTGGATGTCCATCCGCAGCGCACTGGCGGTGGCCTCCTGCGGCACCCGGGCCTGCACCTGCCGGGCGGCACGCGCGTCCAGGGTGACGGTGCGGTCGGTGTCCAGGTTGACGTCGGTGAAGCTGAGCATCGCCATGCCCTTGGAGTGCGGCCCGTGCACACCGCGCACGTCCGCGGAGATCCAACCGTTCCA
>NZ_JAGPXZ010000877.1:0-2309 GCF_018070305.1 Micromonospora sp. M51
GCCCGGGAGATGTCCTCCTCGGAGACCGTGACGATCTCGTCGACCAGCTTGCGCACGTGGTTGAAGGTGATCTCGCCGGGCCGGCCGACCGCGATGCCGTCGGCGATGGTGGCGAACACGGGCAGCCGGACCGGTTCTCCAGCGACCAGTGAGGGCGGGAACGCCGCCGCGCCGGCCGCCTGCACACCGATGATTCGGACGTCCGGTCGCAATGCCTTGACGGCCACCGCCATGCCCGAGATCAGACCGCCGCCACCCACCCCGGTGATGATCGTCTTCACGTCCGGGCACTGTTCGAGGATCTCCAGCGCCACTGTGCCCTGCCCGGCGATCACGTCGGGGTGGTCGAACGGGTGGATCAGCACCGCGCCGGTGCGCTCGGCGTACGTGTGCGCGGCGACAAGCGACTCGTCGACGGTGTTCCCGGCCAGCTCGACCTGCGCGCCGTACCCCTTGGTGGCGGCCACCTTCGGCAGCGGCGCGTTGACCGGCATGAAGACGGTGGCGTGCGTGCCGACCAGGCCGGCGGCGAGGGCCACGCCCTGCGCGTGGTTGCCCGCGCTCGCCGCCACCACGCCGCGCTCCCGCTCCGCCGCCGACAACCGCGAGATCCGCACGTACGCGCCCCGGACCTTGTACGAGCCGGCGCGCTGCACGTTCTCGCACTTGAGCCAGGTCGGCCCGCCCAGGGCCGCGCTGAGCGGGCGGGAGGGCTCCAGCGGGGTGGTGCGGGTGACCCCGGCGAGCAACTCCCGTGCGGCCCGCACGTCGTCGAGACCGACCAGTTCCGTCATGCCCCGATCGTGCCACCCGCCGCCGCGGCCCTCGGCGGCGACACCGGTGTCGACAGGACGGACCGGCCGGCTCGATCGCCACGTCAGTCCGCCGCGCACCCGGTTGACCCACTCGACGGTCCTGATGTCGCGGTGTCAGCCTCGCTGCGACACCGCGACATCAGCGAACCCGAGTGGATCATGCCCGAGGTGGCCCCTCCAGCCCAGGAACGGCCGGAGCGCCCGGAGCGGTCGACGGGGCCGGAGCGGCCGGCGGGACCGCGTCACCCGCCGGGACCGGGACGGCCGGCGGGACCGGGACGGCCGGCGGGACCGGCGGGACCAACGGCGCGGGCGGCATCTCCGGCAGCACCGCGCCCGGCCAGACCCCGGCGGTCTGCCACACCGGCAGCGCGCGGGCGATGCGGGCCTCCTGCGCGGCGGAGATCCGCTGGATCAGCAGGTACAGCGTCACCGCGGCGACCACGCACGCCACCGAGGGCACGATGTTGCGCAGCAGTGAGTCCCGGTAGTAGTCGACGTACTGCTGGTAGCCGCCGTCGGTGGTGGGGGTCTCCGGCAGCTTGTTGTAGGCACCGTCGTCGAGGCGGCTGACCAGCCGCTCGCCGAGGCTGAACACCAGCCAGGAACTCCACCAGACGGCCACCAGGGTCGGGGTGAACCGCCGCCAGAGGCTGTCGCGCGCCACGGCCGCCATCACCCGGGCCGGCACCACCAGGTTCGCGAACGGCACCAGCCAACCGGCGATCGCCCACCCGGCCCCGAGCGTCGGCAGCGCGCCCGGGAAGGCGTCGGTGTTCTTGCGCACCCGCCACATCCAGATGATCACCAGCACGGCGGCGGTGAGGTACGCGACCACCATGGGCAGCGACGACACCACCTGCATGATCAACGCGGCGACCAGCAGCTCAGGGTCGTTGTCGACCTTGGCCTGCCGAGCGAGGGCCATCCCGACCAGCGGGGAGAGCGCCACCACGAGGTAGAGCACGGCGGTCGCGCCGACCGCGATGCGGGCCGCCAGACCGATGCCACGCACGCGGTACGTCGGCAAGCCGGGAGTGATCGCGGCCTGGCCGACCGGCGTGTAGCACCGTTGGCATTCGTCGTGCTCGGGGGAGATGGCGTCCCCGCAGGTCTGGCAGCGCATGAGTTCCCCCGGTGTGCACGCGTGATGATGCGCGCACACCGTAGACGATCATGCGGAGGTCGGCGACCCCGTTCCGACCCGGGGGTAGCCGGGTGCGTGGCGTGTCCACGGGGCGGCCATCTCGAACTGGCCGGCCACACCGAGCAGCAGCAGCTCCGAGCCGGGCGGACCGACCAGCTGCACGGCGACCGGCAGGCCGTCCGGGCGGCGGCCGACCGGCACGACGACCGCCGGCAGGCCGGCGATGTTCCAGGGCGCGGCGTACGGGGCGTCCCGGATGTTGGCCGACATGTTCGCCCGCCAGGTCCGCTCCGACCAGCGGGCCGCCTCCGGTGGCGCGCGGGCGAGCGCCGGGGTGAGCAGCAGGT
>NZ_JAGPXZ010000878.1:0-2305 GCF_018070305.1 Micromonospora sp. M51
GCTTCCCGCTCGGCCACGGGCTGGTCACCAGCCCCGCGCAGTCACCGTTCCCCGGCTACCTGATCGCCAGCACGCTACCCGCCGGCCGACTCATCGCCGCCGCGCTGCTGGTCGCCGCCGGAGTGGCCATCGCCGTCCGGCTCGCCCGCCGCCCGCCCCGCACCGCCGTCGCCGCCACCCTCATCTGCGGGTACGGGCTGCTCGCCGCCATCGCCCTGATGCCCTCGACCCGCTTCGGCTACCTGCTGTATCCACTGGCGCTGCTGACCTGGGCACCCGCGCTGCACCGCCCGGCCCACACGCCGGCCACCCCGCTTCCCGACGTTTGGCCCGGTCGGAGCACTTCGGCGTAACTTCCGAGCGGAACGACCCGTCAGGGCGTAGACCTGAAGGCATGACGACGTACCGCGACCGGGCCGACGCCGGCCGGGTGCTCTCCGAACGGCTCAGCGCACTCATCGGCGAACCAGACGTCGTCGTCCTCGGCCTCGTGCGGGGCGGCGTACCTGTCGCCCGAGTCGTCGCCGAACGGCTCGGCGCGCCACTGGACGTGCTGGTCGTCCGCAAACTCGGCATGCCGTGGGCCCGGGAGGTCGCCTTCGGCGCACTCGGCCCGGGCGGCGTCCAGGTGCTCAACGACCTGGTGGCCGGCCGGCTCAGCAGCGACGACATCGCCCAGGTCAGCCGGCAGGAGCAGGCAGAGCTGGAACGCCGGGAACGGCTCTACCGGGGCGGGCGCGCACAGTTGGACCTCACCGGACGGACCGCGGTGATCGTCGACGACGGCCTCGCCACCGGCGCGACCGCCCGCGCCGCCGTCGAGGTCGCCCGCCAACTCGGGGCGCACCGGGTCGTGGTCGCGGTCCCGGTCGGCGCGCAGGAGGCGTACGAGCTGCTGACCGCCGAAGCGGACCAGGTCATCTGCGCCCAACGCCCACCCGACTTCGGCGCGGTGAGCGTCTACTACGACGACTTCCACGAGGTGTCCGACGAAGAAGTCACCGAGGCGCTCACAGCAACCGCTTAGGTGCACCAGGTACCGTCGGGAGATGAGCCTCACCTGTCCCAAGTGTCACGGAGAAATGCGCCAGTACGAGCGCAGCGGCGTCGTCATCGACCAGTGCGGGGAGTGCCGAGGCATCTTCCTGGACCGCGGCGAACTGGAGAAGCTGTTCGAAGCGGAGGCCAACTGGAGCCGCCAGCAGGCCGGTGGCGCGCCAGGTCAGCCCGCGCAGCAGCCGGCCGGCTACCCGCCGCCGCCCCCGCCTCCGGCGCACCAGCCCGGGTACGGCAACGTCCCGCCGCCGCCCCCGCCCGCCCACGGCTACCCGCCGCAGCCGGCCTACGGCCACCCGCAGCAGCACCACGGCTACCACGGCCACGACCGGCAGAAGAAGCGCAAGGGCTTCCTCGACGAGATGTTCGGCTGAGCCGAGGCAAGCCTTCGCCCGGGTCGATCCACGCGTCGGCCCGGGCACACCACCGGTGACCATTGGCGGGCGGCAGGCTTCATGCCAGGCTGAATCGCATGACCGCGATCCGACTGCACGAGGCGCTGGCCCAGGCGTACGACGGGATCACCGCGGTGGTCGGCCGCCTGGACGACGCCGGCCTGCAACGAGCCACCCGCTGTCAGGGATGGCTCGTCGCCGACCTGCTCCTGCACGTGCTCGGCGACGCCCAACGGGCACTCGTCGCCCTGGCCAGCCCCGTCGACGGCCCCGCCGACGTCGACGACGTGAGCTACTGGCGGGACTTTCCCGGCGACGACGACACTTCCGCCCGGCACGCCTGGTGGGTCCGCCGATCGGCCGCCGCCTTCGACCGTCCGACCGGGATCGTCGACCTCTGGCGGGACACCGCCCCGGCCTCGGTCCGCGCCGCCGCGTCAGCCGCCCCTGACGGGTACGTGACCACACAGGGCCACGTGCTGCGGGTGCCGGATTTCCTCGCCACCCTGACCACCGAGGCCGCCATCCACCACCTGGACCTGACGCTGGAACTACCCGACGCCCCGCCGCCCGGCCCACTTGCGGTACGCGTCGCGGTGGCGACCATGGACGGCCTGCTCAGCGACGACACGGTCAGACCCACCGCATGGGACGACCATGACTTCCTGCTGAAGGCCACCGGGCGGGTGCCGCTGACCGACCGGGACAGGCTGGAGCTGGGCGAGTCGGCGGGCTGGTTCCCGCTGCTCGGCTAGGGCCTGTTTCATAAGGGCGGTCGAGCCGAGGCGGAGTCCGGGCGGCGATCCGGCAAGGCGCGGTTTCGTCCGGATACCGGTGTCGTATCCGGACGAAAC
>NZ_JAGPXZ010000879.1:0-2304 GCF_018070305.1 Micromonospora sp. M51
GCATTGTGTTGGTGGCAGTCGGACTACTGCTCATCGTGCTGCTGATCCGTCGCTCGCGGCAGGACCGCAAGCCGTCCGACGACGGGCCGGGCATCCTGCCGGGCAACCCCGGCGGCACCACCTACCGCGCCGGGGGCGGGTTGCCGGCCGCGCCCGGTCGCCCCGGTCAGGTGTACGGCCAGCAGCCGCCGGCCGCCGGTTGGGGTGCGGTGCCCGCACCGCGTCCCGCTACCGGCGGCGTCTACGGTGCCCGGCCGGAGACCCCTGCCGCGCCCCCGGAGGCGACGCAGCCGATGCCGGGCCAGCCCGACGGTCGGCCGTTGCCCGGTGACCCGCCCACCGACGGCGGGGGCCACACCGTGTTCATACCCCGGCTCCCCGGCTGAGCGGAGTACGACCCGCCCCCTCCGTTAGGCTCAGGATCGGTGTCTAACCTGCGGCCAAGGAGTGGAACACGTGTCTGATCTGTCCCAGATCGTGAAGGCGTACGACGTCCGCGGGACGGTGCCGGACCAGTGGGACGAGCGGGTCGCCGAGGCACTGGGAGCCGCGTTCACCCAACTACTCAACTCCACCGACGAGCCGGGCGACGCAGTAGTCGTCGGGTACGACATGCGGGGCACCTCACCCGGCCTGGCCGCCGCCTTCGCCACCGGCGTACGCGCCGAGGGGCGTTCGGTGATCGAGATCGGTCTCGCCTCCACCGACCTGCTCTACTACGCGTCCGGCTCGCTCGACCTGCCCGGCGCGATGTTCACGGCCAGCCACAACCCCGCGCAGTACAACGGCATCAAGATGTGCCGCTCCGGTGCCCGCCCGATCGGCCAGGAGAGCGGTCTGGCCGAGATCCGGGACCGGGCCCAGGCCATGCTGGACTCGGGTGACGCCCGTCCCGCCGGTGCGCCCACCCGGCCCGCCGAGCGGCGCGACCTGCTTCCCGACTACGCCGGCTATCTGCGCAAGCTGGTCGACCTCTCGGGCATCCGCCCGTTGAAGGTGGTCGTCGACGCCGGCAACGGCATGGGTGGCTTCACCGTTCCGACAGTGCTGGGTGACGCCGCCCTGTCGCCGCTGCCGCTGGAGATCGTGCCGCTCTACTTCGAGCTGGACGGCACCTTCCCCAACCACGAGGCCAACCCACTGGACCCGGCGAACCTGGTCGACCTGCAGCGTGCGGTGGTCGAGCACGGGGCCGACATCGGCCTGGCCTTCGACGGCGACGCCGACCGGTGTTTCGTGATCGACGAGCGCGGCGAGCCGGTCTCACCGTCGGCGATCACCGCACTCGTCGCCGCCCGGGAGCTGGCCAAGCACCCCGGATCCACGGTGATCCACGGTCTGATCACCTCCAGCGCGGTCGCGGAGATCATCCGCGAGCACGGCGGGAAGCCGGTCGTCGCCCGGGTCGGGCACTCCTTCATCAAGGCGGAGATGGCCCGCACCAACGCCGTGTTCGGCGGCGAGCACTCCGCGCACTACTACTTCCGGGACTTCTGGTTCGCCGACACCGGCATGCTGGCGGCGATGCACACGTTGGCGGCGCTGGGCGAGCAGTCGTTGCCGCTGTCCGTGTTGGCCGGTGAGTACGAGCGCTATATCGCCTCCGGTGAGATCAACTCGACGGTGTCCGACCAGGCGGCTGCCGTGGCCGAGGTGCGCGCCGCGTACCCCGACGCGGTTGCCGACGAGATGGACGGGCTCACCCTGCGTTTCCCCGACGGCGCCTGGTTCAACCTGCGCGCCTCCAACACGGAGCCGCTGCTGCGGCTCAACGTCGAGGCGCCGACCCGGGATCGGATGGTCTCGCTCCGGGACGACGTGCTCGACCGCGTTCGCCGATAAGATCGCCTGCGCCGGTCGGCACCGCCGTCGGTGAAGCCGCACACGTGGAAGGAGCCGTGCCATGGCCCTGGATCCGCAGTTGCTCGAGATCCTTGCCTGTCCGGACACGCACCACGCCCCGCTCAGCTATGACGCCGAGGCGCAGACGTTGACCTGCACGGAGTGCGGTCGGATCTTCGAGGTCCGCGACGACGTGCCGGTGCTGCTGCTCGACGAGGCGCGCGGCGGCCCCGGGCAGCCCTCATGATCGACGGTACGGCCGGGGTCAGCGGACGCCGCGACGCCGACGAGGCCCTGCTCGACAACGCGCAGGCGTTGGCCGAGGCCGACCCGGGCGGCATGCTCCGGCACACGGCGTCGGCCGGCGCGCAGGTTCGGGAGAGCGCCGCGCTGGCGGCCGAGGCGAACCTTGCCGTGCTCGCCGACGACGGGCGGCCCCGAGCCGTCGTGATCGCCGGCATC
>NZ_JAGPXZ010000088.1:0-12804 GCF_018070305.1 Micromonospora sp. M51
CTTCGGCACCGTGCTGCCGGTCGCCGGTCAACTGGTCCTGTTCGCCGTGCTGATGGGGCCGCTCGCCGGCCGGGTCGCGCCGGCCGACTTCTTCATCCTCAACGTCGGCTTCGCGATGCTGCTGGGCGGGCTGCTGGTGCTGGTGTCGGCCGGGGTCGAGGTGATCGCGGCGGTGCCCCGGCTGGGCAGCCTGCGGGAGATCCTGCGCGCTGACCCCGAGGCGCGGCCGGACCGGGTGGACCCGGGCGAGTTGCGCGGCGAGATCGCGCTGCGCCGGCTCACCTTCGCCTACCAGCCGGACGAGCCGCCGGTGCTCGTCGACATCGACCTGCATATCCGCCCGGGCGAGTTCGTCGCCATCGTCGGGCCGAGTGGCTGCGGGAAGTCCACACTGCTGCGGTTACTGCTCGGTTTTGAACGCCAGCAGCAGGGCGCCGTGCTCTACGACGGGCAGGACCTCTCCGAACTCGACGTGCACGCGGTCCGCAGGCAGTGCGGGGTGGTCCTGCAGGACGGTCAGCTCTTCGCCGGTTCGGTACGCGACAACATCTGCGGCGCCGGCAGTTTTCCACTCGACCAGGTCTGGGAGGCGGCGCGGATGGCCGGCCTCGCCGACGACCTGGAGGCGCTGCCGATGGGGATGAGCACGATGGTGCCGTTCGGCGGCGGGACGCTCTCCGTCGGGCAACGTCAGCGGGTGCTGATCGCCCGCGCGCTGGCCCCGCTACCCCGGATCATCTTCCTCGACGAGGCGACGAGCGCCCTCGACAACCGCACCCAGGAGGTGGTCAGCCGCAGCACCGCGGCGCTGGCCGCGACCCGGGTGGTCATCGCCCACCGGTTGTCGACGGTCCGCGCGGCGGACACCATAGTGGTCCTCGAAGCGGGGCGGATCGTCCAGCGGGGCACCTTCGACGAGTTGATGGGCGACAGTGACGGGCTGTTCCACCGGTTGGCGCGGCGGCAACTGCTCACCGAACCGGAACGCTCCGACGCCGTGCCGGAGAGCCGACAGGCGGACGGTCAGCCCGCGACCGGCTGACGGTCCGGTCAGCCGTTGTCGATGACGGTGCTGTCCTCCAGGCACACGTCCGCGTCGAGGTGGTTCTCCAGCAGTTCGGCGATGTGTGCCTCCGACTGGTTCTCCACCGCCAGTCGGAACGCCTCGGTGAGCACGTTGACCACGCCCTGGGTGAGCAACAGGGTCTCCCGGTCGAGATCGGCCCAGGACGACCGGGCGTCGCTGCGTACCAGCTCCGGAGCGAGGGTCAGCAGCCGGGCGGTGACGGCGGCGACCAGCTCGTCGGCCACCGGTCGGAGGCTGTCCAGCACCTCGCTGAGGGTCTGCAGTGCCGGTACCGTGCCCACCCGTACCCGGTGCAGGTCCAGGGCGGCGCGCAGCGGACGCGGCCGGATGGTGCGGACGGTGCCGTCGGTGGTCCGGCCGATCACGCCGTGCCGGGTCAACGCGTGGGCCAACGCGGGACGGTCGGCGGTCAGCCGTTGCAGCATCGCGGTGAGCCCGTCGGGCGCGTCGTCACTGGCCCGGACCCCGAGCATCGCCTCGATGGACACCAGGTTGAAACCCTGTCGTTGCAGGGCCAGGATCGCGTCCAGCCGGCGGACGTGGGAGTCGTCGTAGAGCGCGGCCCGACCGCGGCGCACCGGCGGGGGCAGCAGCCGCCGGGCCTGGTGGGCTCGGATGTTGCGCGGCGACATCCCCACCTTGCGGGCCAGCTCCTCCACGCTGTACCCGACCGGAGCGCCGGACGTCGTCGTCACCTCGTCGATGGTCACGGTGGCCTCCGGCAGCACTCGGTGACGGAACACGGCAACCCCGTCGAACCGCTGTCACGCTGGGCGGTCCGCCGCTCGCAGCGTAAGTGCGGGCACCGGGCGGGTGAAAGGCGAGGAATTACTACTTGTCCACAGTGGTGACAATCATTAGGATCACCATCCGCCGCAACTCGCTGATTCCCAATTACCCGGCTTTCGCCGCAGCGCGACCTTTTCGCGGCCACATTCGGTGAAATTCCCGCTCGCTGAGCCGACCGGATCCACCGGTGACCCACGATGAAGCGAAACCGGCGGCCCGGACCCTCCCGCGCTGCCTGTCGCCGCCATCGGCGGCCGACCATCGAAGGGAGCAGGGTGTGACACCTGTCGATCGAGCGGTCTTCGTGGCCGCGTACAGCCGGCTGGTCGCCGACGTCTGGGCCGACCCGGCCAAGGAGCAGGCGCTCGACCGCGACCCGCGCGGCTTCCTCGCCGGCTACGGGCTCCAACTGTCCGAGGACGTGCAGGTCCGGGTCGTCCGGGACATCACCGACGCCGATCCGGACCTGGAGGTGCAGGTCGAGTCCTGGCAACAGGCCGGCAGCACCGGCACGTTCGTGCTCTTCGTGCCGTCGCTGCTGCCGGTGGCTCAGGCGGAATTGGCCGAGGACGAACTGGACAGCGTCGTCGCCGGCCTGGACCCCAGCTGCGCCTGCTGCTGCCCGTGCTGCTGCACCTGACACCGAAGTCTGCCGCCCATTCTCCGTCACGGCAGATTCTGATGGCAGACAGCCGAGAAACATTGATTGTCGAAGCTCGATCTTCGTAGCGTTCTCGCCACGACGATCACACCCCGTCTTGCAGCCACCCGAGGAAAGGACCGAACGATGAGCAACGACGAACAGGAATATGGCGCGAGGTTCGTGACCAAATACTCGGAACTGGTCACCGCAGTGTGGCGCAGCGACGAGGAACTGCAGCGCCTGCTCGCCGACCCGACCGGCTACGCGACCGCGGCCGGCCTGCCGGTCACCCCCGGCGCCCGGGTCGAGGTCGACCGCGCCCAGCCCGCCACGCTCTACACCAAGGACCAGATCGTCGCCGACTGGGCCGGCACGCCCGGCCTGCACATCCTGCACGTGCCCGAGGTGCCGCTGGTCGACCTCAACGAGCTCACCGAGGCCGAGCTGGAGACGGTCGCCGGCGGCGTGGCCCCCATCGCCGACAACAACGTCAACATCATCGCCGTCCTCATCCTCTGAGTTCCCCACCCCCCGCCGGGAGCCTCGATGACTGACACGACCGAGACCATCGCCTTCCGATCCGGCACCTACCGGACGGCCACCGTGGAGCAGACCTGGGAGCGGGTCGGACACCTGCTCGACCGGTTCCGGATCACCCGGGTCGCCGACATCACCCGGCTCGACGAGATCGGCCTACCGGTGCACGTCGCCTACCGGCCGGTGGGAGCCACCATGGCGGTGAGCGTCGGCACCGGCGCCACGGCGATGCAGGCCCGGGTCAGCGCGGTCATGGAGAGCATCGAGTCCTGGCATGCCGAGAACCTCCGGCCGGGGGCCGTCGTCCGGTCCCCGGCCGAGGCGCTCGACCTGCCCTACGACGTCCGGTGGCTGCACCTGGCGGAACGGTCACCACTGACCCCTGCCGTCGAACTCGACTGGGTGGAAGGCCGTGGGCTGGTGACCGGTGCGCACTGCCTGGTGCCGCGCGCCACCATCGAACTGGACTTCACCATCCGGCGTGGCTGGGACCGCGCCCTGTTCACCCCCAGCAGCAACGGGCTGGCCACCGGGAACACCTTCGCGGAGGCCAGCCTGCACGCCCTGCTGGAGGTCGTCGAACGCGACTGCATCGCCCCGTACTGCACCGCGCCGCTGGCCGAGCGCACCTACGCCGACCCGGGCACCGCCACCAACGCGATGACCCGCACGGTGCACGACGCGCTGGTACGCGCCGGTTGCTGGGTGGAGGTCTGCGACATCACCAACGCCGTCGACGTGCCCTGCTACGCCGCCTCGATCTGGTCGGAGGACCTGCCGGTCACCTTCGGCGGCTTCGGCTGCCACGTGGACCCGGAGATCGCCCTCGGTCGAGCCATGGCGGAGGCGGCACAGTCGCGCCTCGTCATGGTCTCCGGAGCCCGCGACGACAGCGACGCCACCGCGTACCACGATGTCGGGCCGCCCCCCCGCCGGTGCCGCCGCCCACCGTCGACCGGCCAGTCCGGCCGGTCCGCCGGAATCCACCACCGGTCGGGGACGTGACCCAGGTGCTGCGCGAGCTGGCGTCCCGGGTGCAGCGGGTCACCGGCGTCGAGCCGTTCAGCGTCGACCTGACCCACGACGACATCGGCATCGCGGTGAGCAAGGTGTTCGCCCCCGGCCTGCGGATGTTCGACGAGCGGGCGCTGAGTACCCGACCGGGGGTGCCCCGTGACTGACGTCGTCTTCATCGGCCCCAGCCTGCCCGCCGACGAGGTCGGTCGGCTGCTGCCCGACGCGGTGGTGCTGCCCCCCGTCGCGCACGGCGACCTGCTCCGCCTGGACGTCGCCCCCGGCGACCGGGTCCTCGTCTTCGACGGGTTCTTCCTGCAACACCCGCCGGTCCGCCACCGGGAGATCCTCGACCTGCTCGACCGTGGCGTGACAGTGGCCGGCGCGGCCAGCAGGGGCGCACTGCGCGCCGCCGAGCTGTGGCCGTTCGGCATGCGTGGCGTGGGCGAGGTCTTCCAGCTCTACCGCGACGGGGTCGTCACGGGCGACGACGAGGTGGCCGTGGTACACGGCTCCGCCGAGGACGGCCACCGCGCCCTGAGCGTTCCGCTGGTGAACATCCGGGTCGCGCTGCGCCGCGCCGTCGCGGCCGGCGTGCTCAGCGACACCGAGGCGGTGCTGCTGCTGAACATCGGCCGGGACCTGCCCTTCCGCCGACGGTCGTACCGAGCGCTGGAACGCAGCGCGCCACCCGAGGCGAAAGACGTGGTGGACCGGTTCCTCACATGGCACCGGCAGGACCCCAGCGACACCAAGGGCGCCGACGCGCGGCTGCTGCTGTCGATGGCGGCGGACAACGCCCCCGAGTTGTGCCCGGCGCACCCCGGCGACCAACCGATCGACAACCTGCACACCCGCTTTCTCGACAGCTGGCGCTCCCGGTTCGCCGGCGAATCGGTCGGCGGTCACTGGACCAGCGACCGGGAGGCCGCCGCGGTACTGATGCTGCTGCATCCCGAGTCGCCGACCTGGCACCGGCGGGGAGTGCTGGCCGGGCTGGCCGAGGTCGACATCACCGACCCGGCGGTCGAGGAACGCGCCAGCGAGGTGGCCCGCCGACGCGGGCTGACCGGTGCCCCGGCGAGCGGGTGGGACTGGTTGACCGACCGGGAACGGGATCTCGACGACCGCGAGGCGGTGCTGCGGGTGCTGGTGCGCGCGTTCGGCACCACGCCGTACCGCAGCCTGGCGCTGTGGATGGTCGCGGCGCCGCTGCGTACCCCCGCGTTGCTCACCGCGGCGCGGCAGGTCGCGGCAACCGCGGCGTCGCTGAACGAGACGCTCGTCCCGCAGACCACGGGGCGTCGCCGCCCGGGTGGTCGGCTGCACTTCCGCACCGAGATCGGCGACGCGTGCTTCGCCCGGCTGTGGGGCAGTGCCGTCGACGAGCTGGAAGCGGCGGCGTGGGACCGGGGCTTCGTCGACCTCGCGGCGTTCCGGTACGCCGCCGAACCGTTGGTCGCGTACGTCAAGGCGTTCGGTTCCCCGCGACTGCCCACCGTGGGCACGCGGGCGCAGGAGGGCACCCTGGCCGGTCCAGCGGCCCGGGTCGGCTGAGGAGGCGTCGATGAGCGGCACGGTGAAGGCGGCACTGATCTACCCCCCGCTGACCGATCCCACCTCGGGATACCACTCCCTGAACTACCTCGACTCGTACGCCCGGGCGCAGGGGCACCGGCCGGCGGAGATCATCGACGCCAACATCGAGGCGTTCCACCACTCGTACACCCCGTCGGCGTACGACTGGCTGCGGCGGGAGCTGTCCCGGCTCTCGATCGACGACCTCAGCGGCCCGGACGCGCTGATGGCCCGGGCCAACCAGCTCGGCCTGCCCGACCCGGATCCGGAGCGGCTGCGTCGGTCGATCGGCGTGCTGCAGGATCCGACCCTGTTCTACGACTACCGGCACTACCAGGACGCCGTCGAGGGCGTGATCTCCTGGATGGACGCGCTCGGCACAGTCGGGTTTCCCGGACAGTTCCACGCCGGCTTCCGGCTCCACCCACCGCCGATGATCTCGATCGGTTCGGTGGCCGCGCTGACCGACGAGGCGCTGCTCGCGCGGCTCAACCGGCCCTTCCTGCCGTACTACGAGGACGTGCTGATCCCACGGCTGGCGGCGGGCGGGCACCAGGTGATCGGCATCAGCGCCACCTACCAGTGGCAGCTGCCGTTCGCGCTGTGGATCGCCCGACTCGTCCGGCAGGCCTGCCCGGACGTCTTCCTCATCGCGGGTGGCACGGAGATCTCCGACGTCTGGAAGTGCGCCAGCAAACCCGAGTACGTCTTCCAGGTGCTCGCCGACTTCGACGCGATAGTGGTCGGCGAGGGGGAGAGCGCGTACACGGAGATCCTGGACGCGGTGGCGGCCGGCACCCTGCCGGCCGGGCACCCCAACGTCCGGCTGCACCCCAAGTACGGCCGCCAGCGTCAACTGCCGCTGCGCTACGAGCGCCTGGCGCAGGTGCCCGTACCGGACTTCTCCGGCCTGCCCTGGGACCTCTACCTCAGCCCGGAGAAGTTCGTCTACTACTCGCCGACCCGGGGCTGCTACTGGAACAAGTGCACGTTCTGCGACTACGGGCTGAACACCGACGGTCCCACCAGCCCCTGGCGGCAGGACACGGTGGGCACCATGATCGCGGACGTCACCGAGCTGTCGAAGTTCGCCAAGTTCATCTACTTCTCCGTCGACGTGCTCGCCCCGGCGACCATCCTGCGCTTCGCCGAGCAGGTCGTCGAGCGAGGGCTGGACTTCCGCTGGGGTGCCGAGATCCGGCTGGAGAAGTACTGGTCCGACGAGCGCTGCGAACTGCTGCGGCGTAGCGGCTGCGTGGCCATCTCGGTCGGCTTCGAATCCGGCAACCAACGCATCCTCGACCTGATCGACAAGGGCACGAAACCCGAACAGGTACGCCGCACCATGACCGCGATGACAAAGGCCAACATCGGTGTGCAGATGATGGGCTTCACGGGTTTCCCCACCGAGACCCGCGAGGAGGCGCTGGACAGCGTCACCTTCCTGCGCGACAACCCGGACCTGTGGACCCTCGGCGGGCTCGGCGACTTCATGCTCACGCCGGGCGCCATCGTCGCCAAGGAACCCGAACGGTTCGGCATCACCAACGTGCGGCCGGTGGAAGGCTCCGACATCGTCCGGATGCTCAAGTACGACGAGCCGGTGACCGAGGCGGCGCAGGCCGAGGTCGCCCAGGCCAAAGCGGGCCTGAACCCGGGGCACTACCACCGTCCGTGGCTGGGCAGCACCGACACCCCGCACACGTTCTTCTACCACGACCGGTACGGCACCGCGGTACGCGGCGTTCTCGCCAACGACCGGGTCCGGCACGACACCGACGACCAGACCGAGTTCCTCGCCAACGGCTCCTTCGTGGAGCGCGACGATGAGCAGGTCTGGGAGGCGTACCGGCGAATCCGCTCCGACGAGCAGGACGGCACCCCGGGCGACCTCCCGGCGGACCGGCACCTGTTCCGCCGGGTCGACGGTCAGGTGTTCGCACTCAACCGCAGCAGCCGGCTGTTCCTGGACCTCTTCAGCGCGCCGCTCACCCTCGCCGAGGCGCAGCGTCGGCTCTGGGTCGTCGAACCGACCGTCGCGGACCGGGTCTGGCGGACCTTCATCGGGCAGCGGCTGATCCGCCGGCACCGGCTCCCCGCCGAGCCGGCGCGGTGAGCCGACCTCCCGGCGCCGAGGAGGGCAGACTTGCCCGAGCCGGGCGAGCCCGTCACCACGAGCATCCCGTTCTGCCTGGTCCGTAGCCAGCCGACGATCGCCAGCAGGGGATCGCGTCGGCCGGCGAAGTGCCAGCCGACGTCGGCGGGCAGGTCGATTCCCCGGTACTTGAGGACGAAGTGCTGGGCGGCGCGGCTCGACAGCGCTCTCCGCCGCCACTGTTTCGTTGGCACGCTGCCGTTCAGGGACACCGCGTTGTAGTGCGGATTCGGCAACCGCACTGATCCCACCATGTCGTGCTGCGGTGCCTGGCTCAGGCCCAACTCATCGAACCGGGCCGTGACCGCGTCGACGATGTCCATCGTGTAGACATAGCGGTCGTTCTCAGTCCACCAGGTGTCGTCGCGGAGCACTCCGGCGAGCGCGGTCGTGAATGCCGCCTCTCTGGCCGGCTGGTCGTGATCGGCTGATCCGATCACCGCGAGGCTGGGCTTGCTGCGCGGGTCCGCGAAGGTGTACCGCTGGAGTTCCGCACGGAACGCCGCGGCGATGTCCTGCACTCCACCGGCCGCGCTGCACGCGTCGATGAGCAGGAGGATCTGCTTCACCTTCTTCGCGGCGAGCAACTGTCCCAGCGTCCGGCCGGCCACTGCGTTGTCGTCGCGCGGACGGGTCGGCGTCTCCCGCGACCAGAGGTAGAGATGGTTGCCGTGCGTGCTGCCATGACCCGCCCAGTACAGCACCACAAGCTCGTCCGAACTGGGTGTCCACTCGCCCGACGCTCGCCGGATCGCCGGCTCGGAACCATCACGGGCCAGGTCGAACGGGTCGACGGTCAGACCGAATCTGCCGAACTCGGCAACCGTCGCCGCGACGGCGGGGGCAGGATCCGCAGCGGAGCCACATGATCGAACTCGTCGATGACGACCGAGGCGATGCAGCCGTTCCCCGTCGCGGCGAGCGGTGGGCCGACAATGACTCACTTCGGAGGGCGCCGGCGGTCGACGGACCTGAGCCTCGCCCTCGACGCGACCGGCGTCGCCTACCACCCGGACCTCCCCGACCTCGACGTGTCGGCGTTTGCCGGAGACGGCACCGTCGCCCCGTTCTCCTGCCTCCCGGCCGGGCACGACTCGACTGACAAGGCGACGTACTGGCCGGTGCGGCACTCCGGGTTGCAGAGCGACCCCCGCGTGCTGGACCACCTCGTCGATGCCGTCAACGGGATAGACCTCGGCGCCGCGCTCGGCCCCGAGCCGGAGCTGAGCCTGACCCTCCCCGAAGTGGTGCGGCGGGCTTGCCCTGCCCCATCCACGTCACCGCCGATGTCGAAGACCTGCCGTTGCGGCTGCACATCGAAGACCCGCACGGCCGGCCACTGAGCCCGCCGACGGCACTTCGGCTGGCCGGTGACGGTTACCACGCCGCCCCCATGCTGCCGGGAGGAGCCTGGCACGTGTCGGTCCGGACCTCGGGGATCTCACCAGCGACCGAGGTTGGCGACATCGTCGTGGCGGCCGGCACGATCTGAGGCTTCCTGACAACCGTGGCGGCTTTCGAGGCGGCACCGAAGCTGTCGCCGACGATGACGCCCTGTGCCCGGTAGGTGAGGAAGCGGGCCAGGCCCGGGGTGTACGCGGCTCTCAGGCCGCTCCGGCGCTCACCGCGATTTCGCCGTTCATGCCGGCCGGGTAGAAGCCACCCGAAGTCACCGAGGTCGGGCTCAAGTACACGATGTTCAAGACGGACTGGGCCGCTCGGCCGTAGCACATCCCATTTTCATCGGTGGGGATGAAATTCGGGTCGGCCGCCGTGCCGACGTCCTGGTCGTCATCCGTCGGACCATCAAGACTGTTGCGCGCGTCAGAGATTTTTCGTACCGAGTCGAATACTGTCTCGTCGGTGAGTCCGGCGCTGTAGAGCGCGGATCGGACAATCCCCGCGTGGTACGCCTCAGTGGCCAGCAGGCCGGCTGCCGCATCCAGGTACGTTTTGTTCGACAGCAGTGACGCGGAGCCTTTGAACGCCGACACTCCGACGTCTTCGAAGAGGAACGCCGCAAAGAGGAAGTTGAGGTCGTTCGCGTACGGATCAAAGCTTTCGCCCTGCTTGATCAGACCAGCGGCAGTCGCCGCCGCGGTGAAGCTCGCGTCCAGCGAAATCGCGGGACGAGCAACGGCGGCGTTGCCGAGCGCGGACCGCAGAAAGGCCACGTGCTGCATCTCGTCAGCGGCGATTTCCTTCGCGAACCTCTGCACGAAGTTGCTGCTGAAGTTGACTGAACCTCCGCCGGACACCTCGCCGCGCACCCCGTTGCCGGTAGTCATCTCGTCGGGAAGCCCGGATCCTGTCGTCGCGCGGAGATAGAACTCAGCTTCGAGATATTCGAGATTGAGCGCGAAGTTGAGGATAGCCGCGTCGCTCGGCGAGCCGCCACCCGCCGGGTCGGCTGCGCACACCCCAGGATCTACCAAGGCCGTTAGCCTTCGCCGATCAATTTCGGATTCTGCACTGCGTGACACCGCCTCAGAGATGAACCACTTGTCCATGCTGCCTCCGTTTGGTGCATCCAGGTGCTAGCTGTCCGTCTCAGCCAACCTGGCGGAAATGGATGACTCTCACGTTAGCTGCGCGACGAACCTCAGGAATTGATTGTGGAAAGGCGGTACGAGGCGAATCCAGCATCGACTACGCTCCGCGCGATGAAACTGCACTCACACCGGACCAGGCCGCCAACGTCCGCGCGCATCAGCCTGCGTGGCGCTCGAACAGAACGTCGGCGTCCTTCCAGCACTCGTGCGCCTTCGGGGGCGCGAGAGCCCGCGCCTGCCGGAACTGGTCCTTGGTCATGCCGCTGCTCCGGGCCTGGTAGGCGTCGAGGGCCAGTTGACGACGTGGGGGATCGGAGTCGGGGGCCGCGTAGAACTTCCCGTCCCGCAGCAGGGCCTTCACCGCATCCGGTCCCATTCCCAGCTCTTCACCGATCGCGGCGCGGCTCATCCCCGACTCCTGAAGGGCGACCGCCCGCTGGCAGCGCTCAAGTCGTGCGGCACGTGTTGCGGCGTTCGCGTCGGGGTTGGTGGTGCGGGGTGCCGGTGAACCGGGCTTCCTGGGGCGCTGGAGCCGTGGATCGCTTGCTCCGCCGAACAGGGCACTCGGCACCGGCCGTGCCTCACCGATGATCCACGACGCGAAGACGTTGTGCAGGTTGCCGAGGTCCGCCGAGGTCACGCCGACGAGGCGGATTCCCGTGCGAGCCGCGAGTTCGATCTTCCGCGTCATCTTGTTCGCGTAGGCCGGCTCGTCCGGGAGACCCCAGGCCTCGACGTAGGTGCCGTCGTCGAGCAGCCAGTCGGCCCGCAGGCCCGTGGTGTTGAGGTCGGGATCATAGGGCCAGTAGGGCTCGACCTCGTGGGCGATGCCGTTCACGGTCAGGAAGTCGTCGACGTGCCGTTCGAGGAGGGACCGGCACAGGTGGCCGTCCGAGGCGACGGTGACGGTGCCGCGCGCCAACTGCACCCCGTCGCCGAGCAGTCCCGCCCGCTTCAGCCAGTCCGCCCAGATGAGCGGCGCGCGCTGCTCGGCTCCGGCATCCGCACGGCGGACCCGGGCCCGCGGAACGTGCATGCGGACGAGCATGGCGCGATCCGTGGCGGTCGGTTCCGCTGTCGACACCAGCCGCGGGATCTGCGCCTGGCTGGGCGGGCCGCCCAGCTCCACGGCGAGCTGCTGCAGGCACCAGAGGGCCAGTGGTTCCCACGACTCGTCGGCGCCGCGGTCGACCAGGAACCCCTTCACCGCCTTACGGGCGCATCCGGAGCAGTACGCGAGCGGCCTGGCTCCCGGCTCCTCGCGCCGGGTTGCGGTCAGTGCGTCTCTGCCGCAGAGACGACAGGGAACGGGCTGCTGACCGTGCTGGTACTCGCCGTGGTCGTGCGGACCGAACAGGGACTCCAGGTCACGCAGGTAGTAGCTGTCGTGGTGGAGCCAGTAGGTGTCGTTCTCAGCGAAGATCCGGTTCTGCTTCTCGTCGGTCCACCGCAGGGGCGACAGCTCGGCCAGCCCGTTGGGAAACACGTCCCGGTGACGGGCCCACATCCGCCACACCTGCTGCTCGGCCAGGTCCGACGCCCGGCGTGACTCGGTCGCGTACCGGTCGGTGACACCGAGGTGACGGAGAAACTGCTGGGGATCGGGTGCGGCCCAGCGAGTGGCGACGGGGACGATGCCGTGCCGCCGCAGGAGGATCTCGGCGGGCTCCCGGTACGCGTCGGCGTGGACGTGAAGAACGTCGGTCCCGGGGTCGTACCACCCCATCGAAGGCCCGGTGCCACGCGGTGTGAGAAGCCACCGCGCACCCCGGTGCACCAGCACCGCGTCGGGAAACCAGTCCCCGACAACCGCGTCGTGTTGCGCGATGCCCGCGCGTTCGAGCGCGTCCAGAGCCGTCCGCCGGTGGCGCTCGTCGTCGAGGAACAGCACCCCGTCCTTGACCTGCCCGAGGCGGCCTCCGGCCTGGTTGACGACGTGGACCAGGTGGTTGCCGAACACGGACCGTTGCTGGACGCGCAGCGGTGTGGGGGAGACGTCGGCGGGTGTGGCCCGCCACTGGCGTACGTGGCCCTCGGCTTGCGCTTCGAGCAGCACGGCCTGCTCGACCCGTGCCGGCGGAACGTGCTCCCTTGCCTGTGCGGCCAGCACGGACGTGACGAGAGCGCGGTCCGCTCCCCGGCCCGCCGGGGTCCCACCACGGCGCAGGAAGTCGTCGATGAGCGCGAGCGCCTCTTCGGGTGCGGGCACCGACAGCTGCAACTCGCCGTCCGACCGACCGGCCTTCACCCGGGCATGGCAACCGATCTCCGCCGGCTGCGCCGCCCCCGCCAGGTCGTGGAAGCGGTCTCCTCCGACGAAGCGGTGGTCGGCGTCGTACACGAAGGCCATGTGCCGGTCCCGGTACGACCCGCCGTACGTGATCGGCTGGGCGATCGAGATCGCCTTGGGGTTGTAGTCGTTGTCCGGTCGGGGGACGAGCGCCACGAC
>NZ_JAGPXZ010000880.1:0-2300 GCF_018070305.1 Micromonospora sp. M51
GCCAGGTGCGACCCGGAGAGCACGGAGAGCCCGACCAGGTCGACGTCCTCCTCCACCGCGGCGGCCACGATCTGCCCCGCGGTCAACCGGATGCCCTGGTAGACCACCTCGAAGCCGGCGTCGCGTGCACGTACCGCGATCTGTTCCGCACCGTTGGAGTGCCCGTCCAGGCCGGGCTTGCCGACCAGCAGCCGCAGCCGGCCGCTGCCCAGCTCCCGAGCGGTGGCGGTGACCCGCTCACGGACCGCCGCGAGACCCGGCTCCCCGCCGCCACCGGTCGCACCGGCCAGGCCGGTCGGTGCCCGGTACTCGCCGAAGACCTGGCGCAGCGCGCCGGCCCACTCGCCGGTGGTCACCCCGGCCCGCACGCACTCCAGTGTCGCCGGCATCAGGTTGGCGGTGGTCGCGGCGTCCGCGCGGAGCCGGGTCAGCGCCGCGTCGACCACTGCCGCCTCCCGGTCGGCCCGCCACCGGCGTACGCCATCCACGGCGGCCGCCTCGACGGCGGGATCGACCTGTTCGACGGCGCCCGCACCGGCGGCGGTCAGCGGCGAGGGTTCGGTCTCGGTGTACCTGTTGACCCCGACCACCACATCGGCACCGGACTCCATCCGGCGACGACGGTCGGCCAGCGAGGCGACCAGCGCGCTCTTGAGGTAGCCGGTCTCCACGGCGGCGACGACACCGCCCAGTTCCAGCACCTTGTCCAGCTCGGTCCGCGCCCCGGTGACGATGTCGTCGACCAGCGCGGTCATCACGTGCGAGCCGGCGAAGAGGTCGGGATATTCGAGCAGATCCGACTCGTACGCCAGGACCTGCTGCATCCGCAGCGACCACTGTTGGTCCCAGGGGCGGGGCAGGCCGAGCGCCTCGTTCCAGGCGGGCAGTTGGACCGCCCGGGCCCGGGCGTCACGGGACATCGTCACGCCGAGCATCTCCAGCACGATGCGCTGGATGTTGTTCTCCGGCTGCGCCTCGGTGAGGCCGAGCGAGTTGACCTGCACGCCGTAGCGGAACCGCCGCTGTCGGGCGTCGGTGACCCCGTACCGGTCCCGGGTGATCTCGTCCCAGAGCACGCCGAACGCGCGCATCTTGGCGATCTCCTCGACGAAGCGCACCCCGGCGTTGACGAAGAACGAGATCCGCTGGACCACGTCGCCCATCCGTTCGGCGGGCACCTGGCCGGAGTCGCGAACCGCGTCGAGCACGGCGACCGCGGTGGCCAGCGCGAAGCCGACCTCCTGCACGGGCGTGGCGCCGGCCTCCTGCAGGTGGTACGAGCAGATGTTGACCGGGTTCCACCGGGGCATCTCGCGCAGCGTGTACGCCACCACGTCGGCGGTGAGCCGCAGCGACGCCGCCGGCGGAAAGATGTAGGTGCCCCGGGACAGGTACTCCTTGATGATGTCGTTCTGGGTGGTGCCGGCGCAGCGGGTCAGGTCGGCGCCCTGCTCCAGCCCGACGGTGCCGTACAGGGCGAGCAGCCACATCGCCGGGGCGTTGATGGTCATCGAGGTGTTCGTGTCGGCGAGCGGGAGACCGTCGAAGAGCGCCCGCATGTCGCCGAGGTGGGCCACCGGCACACCGACCCGTCCGACCTCACCGGCGGCGAGTTCGTGGTCCGGGTCGTACCCGGTCTGGGTGGGCAGGTCGAAGGCGACCGAGAGCCCGGTCTGCCCCTTCGCCAGGTTGCGGCGGAAGAGGGCGTTGGTCGCCGCTGCCGACGAGTGGCCGGCGTAGGTGCGCATCACCCACGGGCGGTCCCGCTCGGGCAGCCGCCCCGGGAATGCCGTCTCATCCATGGCCGGAGTCTAAGTTACCGTTCAGTAAAAAGGGCTGTGCAAAACCACACAGGTCCATGTCGGGGACGTCCGGGTGTCAAGTTCCCGCAGTGGCGCGGACCGCCACACCCCGGGCACCATGCGGGCCGGGTCAGGACGCACACTGGACGGCATGGATGACGAGCTGGCCATCTCCGTACGAGGGCTGCGCAAGGCGTACGGCGACAACGTAGCGGTGGCGGGCGTGGATCTCGACGTGCACCGCGGCGAGGTGTTCGCGTTGCTCGGCCCGAACGGCGCCGGCAAGACCACCACCGTGGAGATCCTGGAGGGTTACCGGCACCGGGATGCCGGCGAGGTCTCCGTGCTCGGCGCGGACCCGGCCCACCCGGACATCGACTGGCGCTCCCGGGTCGGCATCGTGCTCCAGGGCACCGGCGAGTTCGACGAGCTGACAGTGGCCGAGGTGATTCGGCACTTCTCCGGCTTCTATGCCGACGCCGACGACCCGGCGTAGGT
>NZ_JAGPXZ010000881.1:0-2298 GCF_018070305.1 Micromonospora sp. M51
ATCCCGGCCAGCCTGATCCCCGGCCCCACGGTGGTGATCTCCCCCCTGCTGGCCCTCCAACAGGACCAGATCGCCTCCCTCAACGAGCGGCAACGCCCGGAGCTGCGGGCGGTGCGGATCAGCTCGAACGAGTCGCCCACCCAGCAGGCGGAGGCGATCACCGAGGTCCGCGAGGGCCGGGCGGAGTTCCTCTTCATCACCCCGGAACAGCTCAGCAACCCGGAACGAATGGCCGAGGTCGCGGCGCTGAAGCCGGCGCTGGTGGCGATCGACGAGGCGCACTGCATCTCGGCGTGGGGCCACGACTTCCGCCCCGACTACCTGGCGCTCGGGCACCTCATCGACGGCATCGGCCGACCGCCGGTGGTCGCGTTGACCGCCACCGCATCCCCTCCGGTCCGCGACGACATCATCGCCCGGCTGCGGCTGCGCGAGCCGGAGGTGGTGGTCTCCGGGCTGGACCGGCCGAACCTGTTCGTCGAGGTCGCGCACTGCCCCACGGAGGACTACCGGTGGCGGCGGCTGATCGCGCTGCTCCAGGACGACGAGCGGCCCGGGATCATCTACGTGCCGACCCGTCGCGCCGCCGAGGAGTTGGCCACCCGGTTGACCGACGCCGGCTTCCCGGCGCAGTTCTACCACGGTGGGATGGCGGCCGGCGCGCGCGCCGAACTGCACGAGGCGTTCCTCGCCGACCAGGTCCCCATCATGGTGGCGACGTCGGCGTTCGGCATGGGCATCGACAAGCCGAACATCGCCTGGGTGGTGCACATGGCGCTGCCGGACTCACCGGACAGCTACTTCCAGGAGATCGGCCGGGCCGGGCGCGACGGGCAACCGGCCCGGGTGCTGCTGCTGTGGCAGGCCGAGGACGTGGGCCTGCAACGGTTCTTCAGCGGCGGCCTGCCCGACGTCGACGAGCTGCGCGACCTCGCCGCGCTGCTGCGCAAGAAGGCGGCCACCAAGACCGAACTGCGCGAGAGCACCGGCCTCGGGCCGCGCAAGCTGGGCCAGTACCTCTCCCTGCTGGAGCAGATCGGCGCGGCCGAGCCCCGCGCCCGGCAGCGCATCGGCGCGCCCCGGTACTCCCCCACCCCGGCCGACGCCGCGGCGGCGGCGCTGGCCGAGGCGGAGCGCCAGCAGACGGTGACCCGGTCCCGCACCGACATGATGCGCGCCTTCGCCGAGACCCTGGCCTGCCGCGGGCAGACCCTGCTGGCGTACTTCGGTGAGCAGATGACGCAGGTCTGCGGGCACTGCGACAACTGCCACAACGGCACCAGCGTGGCCGACCACGGCGCGGTCGGGCCGTTCCCGGTGCACAGCCAGGTGCGTCACCCCGAGTGGGGCCCCGGCCTGGTGCTCTCCTACGAGGACGACAAGATGACGGTTCTCTTCGATGAGGTCGGGTACAAGACGTTGTCGGTGCGCGTGGTGTCCGAACAGGGCCTGCTGACCCTGGACTAGCCTGACCCGGGCACCGGTGTCGGGCCCGGTGGATCGACCAAGCAGAGCACCGATTGATCAAGCAGAGCAGGGCGGAAGGGGCGTTGCCGTGATCGAGCAGCCGGCGTACACCGGGTTCGGGTTCTCCGACGAGGAGTGGGGGCTGCTGGTCGGCCTCCCGCAGTCGGTGCTGACCGCGGCGAGCGCCGCCGAGTCCGACGGCACCCGCCGGACCATGGCGGAGAACGCGGCCGGGCTGGAGACCATCGCCGCCGGCCGGGAGTCGGCCAGCCCGCTGGTCGCCGCCGTGGCCGGTGAGATCGTCACCCGGGTCGGCGACCCGGAGACCGGTGAGGAGCTGCCGGTCATCGCGCCCGCCGACCCCGGGGCCTACCTCGACGACGTGCTGCTGCGGGCCGGCCAGGCGGCCGAACTGCTGGCCGCGCGGGTCGACGAGGGTGAGGCCGGCGCGTACAAGCACTGGCTCGTGAAGATCGCCGAGCAGGTGGTGGGCGCCGCGTCCAGCGGTGGGTTGCTGGGCATCGGCGGCGAGTCGGTCAGCGACTCCGAGCGGCGTTTCCGCGACCGGCTCGCGCACGTGCTCATCGACTGACCGACGACAACGAGGTGTCGGCCGGACCGGTCGGCTCGGCGGCAAACGCCGCGGAGTCGGCCGGTCGGACGCCGCGCAGCGCGGCCAGCGCGGTGACGGCGCCCAGCAGCATCACCGCCATGGCGGCGTACGCGGCCAGGTGCAGCCCGTCGGTGAACGCGACCCGGGCGGCGTGCAGCAGCGCGTCGGCCAGTTCCGCCGGCAACCCCTGGGCGACCGCGAGCGCACCGCCCAGGGTC
>NZ_JAGPXZ010000882.1:0-2294 GCF_018070305.1 Micromonospora sp. M51
GCGTAACCCGGTGCCGCGGTGACCAGGACCCGGGCCGGCGCCCGGCGTTCGCGGGCCGGTTCCACCAGGCGGCGCAGGTGCGAGATGTACGCCTGCAGGGAGGCGATCGCCCGTGGTGGCGCGTCACCCCGCCACAGATCCTCGATCAGCTGACCGACGGAGACGACCTCGCCCCGGGCCGCGAGCAGCAGCGCGAGCACGGCGCGTTGCCGGGGGCCGCCGAGGTCGACCGGCCCGCCTGTGTCGACCTCGACCTCAAGCGGCCCGAGCACCCGTAGCAGCATGACGGGACCAATCCTAGTCACGCCGGGTGACCGGCTCACCCGCTCCCGTCGGACGGTGGCAAGCCAGCTCACCCCAGGTGGGGGCGCCTCGCTCTCGATGCCACCTCAGGCGCAGGCGGCCAGAGCGTCCGACCAGCGCGGCGACGGCGTACCGGGCGTGCCGCGTAACGGGGGTGTCTCCCCGACGCCGACGAGCGCACCCCGTCGGGCGGAGCCCGGTACGGCGGGCCTGGCGCTGATCGCCGCCCGGGATCGGGCGACCTCCGGGGGCCAGTGCCCGGCCGCGTTGCGTCGGGACGCGGCCGTCGAGGCGGCCGGGGTCGGCGGCCCGTCACCGGCCGACCCGACGACCCGCAGCCGACCGGCACCCGGCGAACGGTGGGTCTGCCGATTCGGCGCGGCCGGCGCGGTGGCCATCGTCGGGGTGCGAACGGGTCGGTGCCGCACCGGGCCGTTGGCACCCGGTCGCGACACCGGGGCCAGTGTGGTGTCGAGGCCGGCCCGGGAGCGGACCGCGTCGAGACGCACGACCTGCGCGGTCGCGGCGTCGACGGCACCGGTGCCGACCGCCTCGGCAGGGTCGGCGGTGTGCGCGTGGACGGTGTCGAGGCGCGGCGTGTCGGCGGTTCGGCTGGCGAAGACGGCGCGCAGGGCGCGGGGCAACCGCTCGGCGGCGACCTGGCGCAGCGCGGGCGCGGCGAACGCGTACCCGTCGACGCGGTGCGGACGCAGCAGCCCGGCGGCGACCAGACCGCGCAGCGCGGGTGCGGACCGGCCGGGCGTCCAGCCGAGTGCCCGGTCCACTGCCGCGCCGTGGATGAGGCCACCGAGGGTGCCGGCGGCCATCAGCACCGCCCGCCGCTCACCGTCGAGGTGGTCCACTTCCGCGCCGACCGCCCGGCGGACCGCCTCGGGCAGCGCAAGTGCCGCCGGGTCGGCGCCGTCCACCAGCGACGTCACGTACGCCGTCGCGTGCCCGGGGCGGCCTCCCACCAGCGGCAGCAGCCGGTCGACCAGGGCCACCGGCTGCCCGGCCCGGCTGAGCAGGTGGCGTAGCAGCCGGCCGGACTGCACAGTGGCCAGCGGGCCGATCGTCACCCGTCGGGCCGGACCGGGCCGGCTGTCGGCCCACTGCGGCTGGTGCACGGTGAGCACTGCCAGCGGCAGCGCGCGCTCGGTCGCCGCGCGGAACAACGCGTGCAGGAACCGGCTCACCGCCGGCGCGGCCCGGTCCAGGTCGTCGACGGCCACTATCAGCGGCCGGTCGGCGGCCAGGCGCAGCAGGACCTCCCGGCAGATCGCCGCGCCGGCGAGGGCAGCGGCCGAGCCGTCCGGGGTGGTCAGCAGGCGCTGCAGCGCCGGGACGGCGGTGGCCACCCTGGTCGGCGGGAACAGCGGCGTCAGGGCGGTGACCAGCCGGTCGTGGACCGCCGCCGGGCCGTCGCTGTGCCGGATCCCGGCGAGGTTTCGGAGCAGGTGCGCGACCGGCGCCAACACCTGATCGGGGTACGGCTGGCAGGCCGCCACGCACCAGCGGACGGGCGTACCGTCCACCGTGGTCAGGCCGCGGGTCAGCTCGTGCAGCAGCCGGCTGCGGCCACTGCCGGTGGGGCCGACCAGGGAGATCCAGCGTGGCGCCCGGTCCCGGATGGCCCCGCCCAACTGGTCGCGGATGGTGGCCAGTTCGCGGCGTCGGCCGATCAGCGGACCGTCGTGCCGGTCGGCGCCGGGGCGGACCGGGCCGACGGCGTGCCACAGCGGCACCGGCGGCACCCGACCGGCCACCGGCACCGGCGTCAGCTGACGCTGGGTGATCAGGCCGGCGGTGGCGCGGGCGGTGGCCGCGCAGAGCGCGACGCCGCCGGGTGCGGCGTACTCCTGCAGGCGGGCGGCGGCGGTGATCACCGCGCCGCTGGCCACGCCGTGCCCGCCGGTGACGACGTCGCCGGGGTCGACCACGACCTCGCCGGTGGCCACCCCGACGCGGCCGCGCCGCCGGCTGTCGCCGCC
>NZ_JAGPXZ010000883.1:0-2291 GCF_018070305.1 Micromonospora sp. M51
CGTTCACGCCGGGCTCCCCCATGAAGCCGAGCGCCCGGCCGCTGGTGTGCTCCTCGACCAGCTTGCGAACCGCCGCCGGGTCCGCGCCGCGCTCCCGCGCGACCCGGTTCACCTGCAACTCCGCGTACGCCGGGCTGATCTGCGGGTCGAGGCCGCTGGCGCTGGCGGTGACCGCGTCGGCGGGCACCGCCGGGTCGGCGGGCGCGTCGCCCCGGATCGGGGTGACCACCCCGCCGGCGGCCACGTAGTCCTCGCCGGGCTGGGCCGGCTCCACCGTCACCCCCTGGTACTCGGTGACGAACGGAGTCGCCGGGGCGGCCTGGTTGACGCTGACCACCCGGGTCACCGGGCCGGTCAGACCGTCCGCGCGGAAGACCGCGAGCACGGCACCCACCCCGTCGTCGGTGCAGTACGGGCGGCTGCCGTCGACGCCGTTGAGTTCACCGACGGCCTTGCTGCGCCCGCAGACCTGGGTGAGCAGGCTTTCGCTGGACTCCTCCGGGTCGGTGGCGATGGTGTCGACGACGCTCTCCGGGCCCAGGTTGCTGGCCGAGGTGGAGGTCGGGTCGTAGCCGTCACCGGCGGCCGACGGGCGGGACTGGAAGTAGCGCGGGACGGGGTTGCCGTCGGCGTCGGTGAAGGACTGGCCGATCAGCGCGCTGCCGACAGTCGTTCCGTTCGAGACGATCAGCGAGCCGTCGGCCTTGTGGTTGAGGCCGGGCAGCTGGCCGAGCGCCACCAGGGCCAACGGGTAGACCAGGCCGAGCAGCACCGTGAAGACGAGCACGGCGCGCAACGCGGCGAGGTGTTGGGCGATCCAGGTGGGTAGGCGCATCACGAAATCCCCGGGAAGAACTGGATGAGCAGGTCGATGAGCTTGATTCCGATGAACGGCACGATGATGCCGCCCAGCCCGTAGACCAGGAGGTTGCGGCTGAGCAGCTTCGACGCGGCGGCCGGCCGGTACCGCACGCCCCGCAGGGCGAGCGGGATCAGCGCGATGATCACCAGGGCGTTGAAGATGACGGCGGACAGGATCGCCGACTCCGGGCTGGACAGCCGCATGATGTTCAGCGCGTCCAGGCTCGGGTAGAGGCCGGCGAACATGGCCGGGATGATCGCGAAGTACTTCGCGATGTCGTTGGAGATGCTGAACGTGGTGAGCGCGCCGCGGGTGATCAGCAACTGCTTGCCGATCTCGTCGATCTCGATCAGCTTGGTCGGGTCGGAGTCGAGGTCGACCATGTTGCCGGCCTCCTTGGCGGCCGACGTGCCGGTGTTCATGGCCACCCCGACGTCGGCCTGGGCGAGGGCCGGCGCGTCGTTGGTGCCGTCACCGGTCATCGCGACCAGCCGGCCACCCTCCTGCTCCCGCTTGATCAGCGCGAGCTTGTCCTCCGGCGTCGCCTCGGCCAGGAAGTCGTCCACCCCGGCCTCGTCGGCGATCGCCTTCGCGGTACGCGGGTTGTCGCCGGTGATCATCACGGTCCGGATGCCCATCCGGCGCATCTCGTCGAACCGCTCCCGCATGCCGGACTTGACCACGTCCTTGAGGTGGATGACGCCCAACGCGCGGGCGGGCTCACCGTCGACGTGTTCGGCGACCACCAGCGGGGTGCCGCCGGTGCCGCTGATCGCGTCCACGATCTCGCCGACCTGCTCGGTGGGGTGGCCGCCGTTCTCGCGTACCCACTTCATCACCGCGGCGGCGGCGCCCTTGCGGACCCGGCGGCCGGTGCCCGACGCGCCGCCGTCCACGCTGGCGTCCGGGGTGAGGTCGACGCCGCTCATCCGGGTCTGCGCGGTGAACGGCACGAAGGTGGCGTGCGGCATCACGCCGGGCTCCCGCTCGCGCAGCCCGAACTCGTTCTTCGCCAGCACCACCACCGAACGCCCCTCGGGGGTCTCGTCGGCCAGGCTGGACAGCTGCGCGGCGTCGGCAATTGTCGCGGCGTCGACCCCCTCGACCGGTACGAACTCGGCGGCCTGCCGGTTGCCCAGCGTGATGGTGCCGGTCTTGTCCAGCAGCAGGGTGTTGACGTCGCCGGCCGCCTCGACGGCCCGGCCGCTCATGGCCAGCACGTTGCGTTGGACAAGGCGGTCCATGCCGGCGATGCCGATGGCGGAGAGCAGCGCGCCGATGGTGGTGGGGATCAGGCAGACCAGCAGCGAGACCAGCACGACCCCGGTGACGCCGGAGCCGGTGATCGCACCGCTGTCCGGCGCGGCCGCCTGGTACGCCTTGGAGAAGATGGCGAGCGGCTGGAGGGTGACCACGGCCAGCAGGAAGA
>NZ_JAGPXZ010000884.1:0-2290 GCF_018070305.1 Micromonospora sp. M51
GCCGCCGCCACCAACTGGTCGAGGTGTGGACCATCACACGCCGGGCGTACGGCTCGACGGCCTCGATCCCGCCGAGCCGCTTCCACGCCAGGTAGGTCTTGGTCAGCGCCGTCTGGAGCAGGTCTTCGGCGGTGGCCCAGTCCCCGGTGAGCAGGTAGGCGGTGCGTAGGAGCGCGGCGGAGCGGGCCGCGACGAACTCGCGGAACTGCTCCTCCAACGAGTCCTTGCTCGCCACCGCTCACCTCCGCACCCCTGCTGTCCTGGCAGAGTGCCACGTCAGAGGCGCTTCGGTCCATGACGAAAGGTGCGCACTTGCTCCGATGTTCGGTCAAAAACCTTCACGCACCGTCGTCGGCCTTGGCCTCGTCGGCTTCCTTGCCGAGCCGCGCCTCGACCGCCTGCGGCTCGTACATCTCCTCGACGACGCGCAGGTAGAGCTCGTTCGGGTTGGGTAGGTTCTTGATCTCGCGGAGCGCCTGCTCCTGACCGGCGGACTCCAGCACGAAGGTGCCGTAGTTGAGCGCCCGGCCGGTCGGGGTCTGCTCGTACTTCATGTCGGTGACCCGGACCAGCGGCATCATCGCCACCTTGCGCGTGACGATGCCGTTGACCACCATGACCCGCTTGTTGGTCAGGATGAAACGGTCATACCACCAGTCCGCGACCTTCCACGCCACCCACCCCATCACCGCGAACCAGAGCAGCACGGCGATGGTGGTCAGCGCACCGACGTCCTGGCCGGCGAGGAAGCCGGAGAGGTAGCCGAGCACGAAGGTCGCCGCGATGCCGATCAACAGCGGGTTGGTGAGGTGGATCCAGTGCCGCTTCCACTCGCCGCGGTAGCGCTCGGTGGGGAAGAGGTAGCGCGCCACCAACGAGCTGGGCTCGTCTTCCAGTGGCAGCACCCGCCGAGGGGTCGAGCCGGTCGCGTCGGCGCGCAACCCGGCCAGCTCGTCCTCGGAGATCTGCGGCGGCTGGTAACCGGCCTCCGGATCCCGGATCCATCCCCGACCGGAACGACCCTGACCGGCATAGCCGGGCCCGTCGCCGTAGCCGACGTCGTCCGAAAGGGACGGACCGTCGGACAGGCCGGGACCGGCCCCGTAATCCGGGCCGTCATCTGGCCCGATCCGCGGGATCGGCTCGGTGTCGCGCTCGCGGCGCTCCCGGTCGGGGTCGTCCGGGTCGAAGGGTGGACCGGAGGGGCTGCCCATCGGCGGCTAGGCGACGAGGCTGGTGAAGAAGTCGCCAAAGCCCTGGGCGATATCCATGATCCCGCCGCCGAGCGACTTGAACACGTCCGCCGCAGAGTTTGGCCGGTAGGCGACGAAGAAGATCAAGAATGCGATTCCGGCCCAGGTGAGGACCTTCTTGACCATGGCGGGCCATCCTCTCGCGCGGCGCCGGGTCCCATTACCGCAGCGGCACCCAGAGTATCAGTGTGGTGTCGTACAGTGAATATCTGCGTCCGTTCTCCGTCAATCCGGGAGAGTTGTCAAGCTCTCCCGGGTAGATACGGGGACGGTGCGCCGTACACGAGCTCGGGCGGAGTCCACTCGGTCAGGTCGTGTAGCACGACATCTTCCGCGAGCAGGTGACCCGCACTCGCCGGCCAGGCTATCGCATGGAGCCACATTCCCCGAGCCTCGCCGGCGTACGCGCTTCGATCCGTTGGCGAATTCACCAACCACAGTGGAGTGGGGTGCCCGCCGACCTTGATCTTCGCCTGTCCGACGTGGTCAGGATGGCCCGATCCGGGGTCGGTCAGCGCGTCGACCAACTCCGGTCCCGGATCCGGGCCGGTCAGACCGGCGAGCCGGGTGCCCAGACCCACACCGGGTTCCTCGGCCACAAAGACCAGATCGGCCGGACCACCGCCGAGTGGCGCCGGGCCCGCGCAGGCCAACGCTGTCGCCCGCACTCCCGTCCGGTCGTCCCCGGCGTACGCCACGCCGGTGAGTGTCCAACCGGGCGGCAGCGGCCACGGGCACCACAACGGCGTCATCGGCGGGTCGGCGGTCGCGGTGATCCGTTCCACCACGCTCGCCACGATCTCCGCTCCGATGTGCTCGGGCACGTGCAGCGGCGGCACCGGGCCGCAGTGCACACACCTTGAGTCGGTGTTCATCAGATCCGGCGCCCGTACCGGGCCCCCGCATCTCGGACAACTCACCGCGACACTCACATCCCCACCGTCTCCCCGGACCGCTGGCACGTCAAGCCGGAACGTCCGATTCGGCACCGTACGTGGGTCAGTCCGGTGGCGTGCCGGCGTGCGCGCGGATCCAGG
>NZ_JAGPXZ010000885.1:0-2283 GCF_018070305.1 Micromonospora sp. M51
GGGCTCACGCTCACCGTGCTGTACGTGCTCGCCATCGCCGGCGTCGCCCTGGACCTCGTCGGTTGGAAGTGCCTGGCCTCGCCGAGCTGCCTCACCGGACGCAGCTGGTTGTCCTGGTTGGGTGGGCGGACGATCGGGCTGCGGCTGGCGGTGCTCGCGCTGGTCCCGGCCGCCGCGATCGGCCTGATCTGGCTGATCAGCTGTCGTCCGGGGCGAGCCTTCGAGGCGTTTCGCGCACCCGATCAGGGCGGCTCCGCCTGCCGGCTCGACACCGTCGGCCAGTGGGACGCCGAGCCGCTGGTGGGCCGGTTGCGGGCCATCCATGTCGCCGCCGCGTTCGCGACGCTGGACCTCGTCCTGCTCCTCGCCCAGGGTGCGAGAGACGCCTCGGCGGCCACCATCGCGCTGACGGCGATCACGGGGGTGATCCTGACGAGCTGCGTGGGGATGCTCTGCACCCCGCCACTGATGGACCGGTACCCCGCCGACCAGCGGCTCGACCGGGTCACCCGCACCCTCCGGACCGCTGCCATCATCCTGACCGTGGTCGTCGTGGCACACGTGTCGACCAGTTCGCGGCCGTGGCCGCAGGAGCGCGGGCTGCCCGGTTACGACCCGACAGTGGTCGGTGTGTTCGCGGCTCAGACGACACTGATGGCCGCCCTGGGCGTGGTGCTGCTCTGGTACCGGAGCCGGGAGCGCGACGCCACCCCGCTGTTCGGGTTGGGCGCTCTCGTTGTCGCGGCCACCGGGATCAGTACGGCGGTGGCGTACTCCGCAGAGCTGGTCTGCCGGGTGGCGGACTTCCTGGATCGCGGCGTGCCGACCGGGGAGGGCATCGCCACCGGCCCGCCCCGGGCCTTCACCTGGGCGATCTACGGCTTCTTCCGCGCGGTGGTGGTCACCGCGATCGTCGCCGTTCTGGTCATCCTGATCTCCCGCCGGAGTCGACGCCGGGCTGCGGCGGCGATCGTCGCGCGCGACTTCCCGAACGCGCCGGCCGAGGCCGAGCTCCGCCTGAGGCAGGTCCGAGACGCGATAGCTCGGGCCCGCTTCACCGAGAAACTGGTGCCGTTGGCAGTGGTCTACGGTTGCCTCGCCGGACTCGCCACGGCCACCACCACGGTCGGCCTGCTCGGCCAGTTGCCGGGCGACGTGATCGAGCGAAACATCCGATTGCCGGCGGAGGCGATCACGTTCGCCATCGCGCTCAGCAGCTGGGTGATCGGGGCAATCATCCTCGGCCTGGTCATCGGCGCCATCTTCGCGTACCGGACCGAGCCGTACCGCCGCTACATCGGCGTCCTCTGGGACCTTGGCACCTTCTGGCCCCGGGCCGCCCACCCGTTCGCGCCACCCTGCTACTCCAGGCGGGCGGTGCCGGAACTGGCCCGCCGAATCACCTACCTGGTCGAGCGCGGCGACGCGGTGCTGCTGACCGGGCACAGCCACGGCTCGATTCTGCTCGCCGCCGCGGTGCTCCAACTGCGGCCGCAGATCGGCGACCGGGTCGCCCTGCTCACCCACGGATCACCGCTGCGCCGTTTCTGCGCGCGGCCCTTCCCCGCCTACCTCGACGACGCGGCACTACAGGAGATCGGCCAGCGGGTGGGGTGGCGCTGGGTGAACCTGTGGCGCGACACCGATCCCATCGGTGGCTGGATCTTCTCCCCGAATCCGTCACCCGCGCCGGATACCACCGGCGACCCGACAGCAGCTGTCGATCGCCGACAGCGCGATCCCCGCGATGTGGTGACGCCCCCCGGGGACAGCGTCGCCCCACCCATCCACGGGCACTGGCCGGACGAGTCCGACGAGCCGTTCACCGAGGCGGTTCGGGAGCTGGTGCGGCGCCTCGGCGGGCGGGCTGGCCCGACCACGACGCCGAGGTAGCGGGGCCGGCTCAGCGTTCCCGGCCAGCCGCCGCACGCCAGTCGGCCAGGGCGGTGCCGGGGGTGCGGGCGCCGTCGGCCGGAACGAGCGAGCGTTCGTTCAGCCTGGCGCCGAAGTACCGGGCGTCGGGGTCGGCCACCACCGTGCGGCGATCCTGCTGGTCGGCGAGGAGCGAGCGGCCCAACTCGTCGAGCTGGAACTGCTCCGGACCAGCGACCTCGACCACGGAGTTCGTCGGCGCGCCGAGCGCGACCTCGGTCACCGCGGCCGCCACGTCGTCAGCGGCCATCGGCTGGATGAGCACCGGCGCGAGGTGCACGGTGTCGCCGTCCGTGGCGGCGTCGATGATGCCCTGGAGGAACTCGAAGAACTGGGTGGCGTGCACCACCG
>NZ_JAGPXZ010000886.1:0-2283 GCF_018070305.1 Micromonospora sp. M51
GACGAGCCGGCATCGGCCGCCGAGAAGGCGCAGCGCGACGGCGATCTGCACCGCGCCGAGCGGGCCGTCGGTCTCCGCGGCGGGTGGGTCGGCGCCGGGGATGAAGAACCCGGTGAAGACGGCGGCGTCGGGCGGCCCGGCGGTGGCGAGCGACCGGGCGGCGGCGAGCAGTCCACCGGCCGCCGGCGCGGCCAGCGCCTCGCTGCCCCGGCCCACCTCGCGCGCCGCGACGCGCTCCAGTTCGGCGATCGTCTCTTCGATGCGCACCGCGTGCCTCCCCGGTCACAGTGGACCGAACCAGGGTAGCGGTGTGCCACCACGCTGCGGATCGAGTGGAGCGAACGTAAGAAGACTGCCCAAATCGGTGGCCAAGGCGAAGCTTCACCCCGGAAACCGTTGACGTGCTGTCAGGTCGGGGCAGCTATGGGCTACAGGCTGGCAGTTGTTCGCCTCGGCTGGCGGTGGGAGCGTGCGGTATCCACGAACGCCGCTGAAGGGTTGCCACGATGACCGACGACCTGCTGGCCCGGCACCGGGCCGTGCTCCCGTCCTGGATGCCGCTGAACTACGCCGAGCCGATCGAGCTGGTGTCCGGCTCGGGCCGCCGGGTCACCGACGCGCAGGGTCGCAGCTACCTGGACTTCTTCGGCGGGGTGCTGACCAACATGATCGGGTACGACATCCCGGAGATCCGGGAGGCCGTCGAGCGGCAGTTGGCCACCGGCATCGTGCACACCTCGACGCTCTACCTGATCCGCCAACAGGTGGAGCTGGCCGAGAAGATCGCCCAGCGCTCCGGCATCCCGGACGCCCGGGTGTTCTTCACCAACTCCGGCACGGAGGCGAACGAGGCGGCGCTGCTGGTCGCCACCAACCACCGCCGATCGCACCAGGTCCTGGCCGTGCGCAACAGTTACCACGGCCGGTCGTACGCGGCGATGGGGGTCACCGGCACCCGCACCTGGTCGGCCAGCGGCCTCAACCCGCTCCAGGTGGCCTGGCTGCACTCGGGCGACCGGGTGCGCGGGCTGCTGGCCCGGCTCAGCCCCGACGAGCAGGTCGACGCGGCGGTGGAGGACCTGCGCGAGGTGCTGGCCACCCAGACCGCCGGTGACGTGGCCGCGCTGATCGCCGAGCCGATCCAGGGCGTGGGCGGGTTCGTGCACCCGCCGGACGGGCTCTTCGCCGGCTGGAAGAAGGTCCTCGACGAGCACGGCATCCTGTTCATCGCCGACGAGGTGCAGACCGGCTGGGGGCGTACCGGGGAGCACTTCTGGGGTTACCAGGCGCACGGCGTCACCCCGGATCTGCTCACCTTCGCCAAGGGCATCGGCAACGGCTTCGCCCTCGCGGGGGTGGTCGGTCGGGCCGAGGTGCTGGAGTCGGTGGCGGCCATCAGCTTCTCCACCTTCGGCGGCAACCCGATCTCCACGGCGGCCGGTAACGCGGTGCTCGACTATCTCCTGGAGCACGACCTCCAGGCGAACGCGGCCCGCGTCGGCGCGATCCTCGCCGACGGCCTGCGGTCCGCGGTGGGTGGGCTCGACTGCGTCGCCGAGGTACGCGGAAAGGGGCTGATGCTCGGCGTCGAGTTCGTCCGATCGGGCACCAGCGAACCGGACCCGGTGTTGACCAACCGGGTCTTCGAGGCCGCCCGGGAGGGTGGTCTGCTGGCCGGCAAGGGCGGCCTGCACGGCAACGTGCTGCGGATGGGTCCACCGTTGACGCTGACCGAGGCGGAGGCCCGGGAGGGCCTGGCGATCCTCGTCGACGCGATCCGCTCGTGCGCGGGGGTGGCGGCATGAGCATCGGTCACTTCATCGACGGCAAGCGGGTCGGCGGCACGTCGGCGCGGCGCGGCGACGTGTTCGATCCGGCGACCGGTCGCCGTACGGCCGAGGTCGAGCTGGCCTGCACCGCGGACGTCGACGTCGCGGTGCAGGCCGCCGCCCGCGCGGCGCGGGCCTGGCGGGACGCGTCGTTGGCGAAGCGCTCGGCGGTGCTGTTCGCCTTCCGGGAGTTGGTGCACGCCCGCCGGGACCGGCTTGCCGAGGTGATCACCGCCGAGCACGGCAAGGTGCTCGCCGACGCCGCGGGCGAGGGGCAGCGCGGCCTGGAGGTCAGCGAGTACGCGTGTGGGCTGCCGTCGGCGCTGCGCGGCGCGTTCAGCGAGAACGTGTCGACCGAGGTCGACTCGTACACGATCCGGCAGCCGCTCGGGGTGGGGGCGGTGATCTCGCCGTTCAACTTCCCGGTGATGGTGCCGCTGTGGTTCGTGCCGGT
>NZ_JAGPXZ010000887.1:0-2282 GCF_018070305.1 Micromonospora sp. M51
GCGTCGGCGCGCGACGGGCGCAGGTCGCATGTGGCGACGCGGTGCTCCTCGCGCTGCCCGGCGGCCACCGCGTCGGCGTCGAACGCGGTCAGCGGGTAGCCGCGCTCGGTGCCGAAGCCCACCGCCAACACGCCGTCGGGTCGCAGGTGCGCGGCCACCCGGCGCAGCACCTGCGGTTCGGTGCCGACAGCGACGAAGGCGAGCACGTTGCCGGCCAGCACCGCCGCGTCGAACGGCTCCGCCTCACCCAGTGCCGGCAGGTCCAGCTCGGCGAGGTCGGTGACCAGCCACGTCGGGCCGGGATAGTCGGCGCGGGCGGCGTCCACCAACGCGGGGTCGGCGTCCACCCCGACCACCGTGTGCCCCCGCTCGGCCAGCGCGGCGCCGACCCGGCCGGTGCCGCTGCCGGCGTCGAGAATCCGTGAGCCGGGCGCGACGAGGGCGTCCACCAGGCGGGCCTCGCCGGCCAGGTCCTCACCCTCGGCCGCGAGCTTGCGGAACCGGTCGATGTACCACTGTGAGTGCTCGGGACCGGTGTCGGTCGCCCAGCGGGTCGGGTTGGCCATGAGGCCACCGTATCCGGGCCGGTGGGGGCCGGGCGGACGACCCGGACGAGACGATCATCCCTTCTCCGCGCCGCTGGTCAGCCCTTCGGTGAGCAGTCGTTCGCTGGCGAAGAAGAGGATCACGATGGGCACTGTGAGCACCACCGACCCGGCCATCAGCACCGTCTTGGGCACCTCCACCCCGTCGGCGAGCAGGGACAGCCCCAGCGACACCGTCCACCGGTTGGGCTTGTCGACCAGGAACAGCAGCGCGAAGAGGAACTCGTTCCAGGCGATCATGAAGTCGTAGAGCGCCACCGCCATGATCGACGGCATCGCGAGGGGCAGGCTGACGCGCCGGATGATGCCGAGCCGACCGGCACCGTCGATGGCTGCGGACTCCTCCAGACTGACCGGGATGGTCTCGAAGTAGTTCTTCAGCATGTAGACCGACACCGGCAACGTCTGCGAGATGTAGACCAGCACCAGACCGAACAGTGAGCCGCGCAGCCCGGCCCGGGTGAAGACCACGAACAGCGGGATCGCGATGACGATCGACGGGAACAGGTAGACCGCCAGGAACAGGAAGTCCACCTGCCGCCGGCCGAAGAACCGCAGCCGGGCCACCGCGTACGCGCCGGGGATCGCTACCAGCAGGGTGAGCACTGTCGCCGCGACGGCGACCAGCCCGCTGTTGCGGATGAAGGTGAGGAAACCCTGGCCGCCGTCGTCGGTGGCCTTCAACACCTCGGCGTACGTGGCCACTGTCAGCTCACCGAAGCCGACCACCAGCGCGCCGGGGTCGAGCAGCAGCCGCTCGATGGGGCGCACCGAGAGCAGCAGCATGTAGTAGAAGGGGAAGACGGTGATCACCAGGAACACGGCGATCACCAGGCGGCGCAGCCATCGCAGGCTCACCGTCTCGACCACGTCCCGGTCCATCAGCTCACCCTCCGTCCGAAGAAGCGCAGATAGATCAGCACGAACACGATGAGCACCACGGCCAGCACGACAGCCTGCGCGGCGGCGGCCCCGATGTCGGTACGGGCGGTGAGGAACTCGTACACCCGCACGCTGACCACCTCGGTGCCGGCCGCACCGCCGGTGAGCAGGTAGACGTCGTCGAACTTGTTGAACGTCATGATGAAGCGCAGCACGCCCAGCAGGGCGATCACCGGCAGCAGCTGCGGCAGCAGGATGTGCCGGAACCGCTGGGTGGGGGTGGCCCCGTCGACGCGGGCGGCCTCCTCCAACTCGCCGGGCACCGCCTGGAGCCGGGCCAGCAGGAACAGGAACGCGAACGGGAAGTAGCGCCACGCCTCGAAGATGATCACCGTGGCCAGCGCTGTCGACTCCTGGGTGAGGAACGGGACCGGGGCGTCCCAGCCGAGCAGGCGTTGCCCCCACGCGTTGACGACGCCGAGCTGTGGGTCGAGCATCACCTGCCAGACGAACGTCGCCGCGACCACCGGTGCCACGTACGGCAGCAGCATGGACGCCCGGACCAGGGTGCGGCCCCGGAACGGCCGGCGGACCACCAGGGCGGCCACCAGGCCGAGCACTATCGACCCGACGGTGCCACCGATGCTGTAGATCAGCGTGACCCACAGCGTCTCGGCGAAGCCGGGGGTGTGCAGCACCCGGTCGATGTTGTCCATGGTGAAGTCGCCGAACAGGCCGGTCTTGCGCAGCGTGGCGAGCCGGACCCGCTGGAAGGCGAGCACCACTGTCCACACG
>NZ_JAGPXZ010000888.1:0-2282 GCF_018070305.1 Micromonospora sp. M51
TCGACGCCGCGGTCAACGCTGCCATGGACGTGTTCCGGAGAAAGGGTTACGAGGGCACCTCCATGCGTGACCTCTCCGAGGCGCCCGGCCTGGTGGTGACCCACCGAAGGGGCCGGTCGTTGCTCAGCGCCCGCACCGACCTCGCCGAGGTCCGGGTTACCGGGCGGCCCGCTGGTGGGCGGTCAGTCCAGGCAGGTGAGCGCGACCTCGGCGTACCGCGTCAGCGCCGCCCGGTCCGGGGTGATGGCGCCCATCACGCGCAGACCCTGGAGGCTGGTCACCAGGAAGCCGGCCAGGTCGGTGGCGCTGCGGTCGGTGGTGATCTGACCTCGCAACTGGGCCTCGGCGAGCAGGTCGTAGAGCGCCAACTCCAGGGACTGGGTGGTCGAGCGGAGCCGCTCGGCGACCCGCACGTCCTGGTGCGCGCGTTCCATCGAGGCGCCGACGATGAGGCAGGAGAGGTGCCGGCCGTCGCCGGTGATGTCGTCCACCGCGCCGATGAAGACCTCCCGGATGACCGCTCGCGCGTCGTTGCCGGAGCGCAGCAGATCGACCATCGGGGCGGCGTAGCGCTGCCGGTACAGGTCGAGCACCGCCAGGTAGAGGCCGTCCTTACTGCCGAACGCGGCGTAGATCGAGCCGCTGCCCAGGCCGGTCGCCTCGGAGAGGTCACGCATGGAGGTGCCCTCGTAACCCTTTCTCCGGAACACGTCCATGGCAGCGTTGACCGCGGCGTCGAGGTCGAACTCCCGGGTACGTGCCATGACCGAACCCTACCCACTATCTGGAACGATCGACAAAGTACCGCCGGTCACAGCCGCCGGGCCGGCCGTTTCCCCTGCTCGGGGCAGGTGCCGGCCACCGCGTTACGATCCAGATCATGGAGCCTCTCGACACGGTGCTGGCCGCGCACCGGGCGTACCTGCTCGGGTGGAACATCGGCGTCACCGGAGGCCCGGACCTCCCGACCTACCGCAGTGACGTGCCGCACGCGCCGCTCAACGGCGTGCTGCGGGTGGCCGGGCGCACCCCGCACGACGCGCTCACCGAGGCCCGGCAACGCCTGCACGGCGTACCCCGGATCTGGTGGGTCGGCCCGGACAGCGACGCCGGCAGCGCGGACGCCCTGATCTCCCTCGGCGCGGTGGAGGTCGCCCGTATGCCGATCATGACGGTGGAGATCGGGGAGGCGGCCGATGTGCCGACGCCCGCCGGCGTGCACATCGCCGAGACCGCCGACCTCGCCGCGTTCGTCCCGGCCTATGCCCGGGTGTCCGGAATTCCGGCGGACGGTGTGGCGGCGACGATCGAACGGGAGAAGGCGTTCACCGGCGACGGCACGCTGCTCCGGCTGGCCGGCCACCGCGATGACGGTCGGGTCGTCGCGACGGCCGTCGCCTGGATCAGCCACGGCCTGGTCACGCTCTACTTCGTCGGCACCCAGCCGGAGCAGCGCCGCCGGGGCATCGGTGCGGCCATGACCAGGGCCGCCCTGGATCTGGCCGCCGAGCGGGGCGTCCGCACCGCCGCCCTCACCTCGTCGGCGGTCGGTGAGTCGGTCTACCGCAGCCTCGGTTTCCGGCCGGTGGGCGAGTTCCGCCTGCTGACCTTCTGACGACGAGCGGGCGCCGGCCGGCGCAAACCATTGACTACGCGGTTCAGACAGCGTTGTCTTTTACTGTCGCCTGGGGAGGTACGACAGTGATCGACGATGTGTCCCTCGTGTTCTGCGTGACCGCTGACGTGTCGGTGCGCGAACGGATGGTTCGGCGCCTCAACGGCCTGGGCACCCTGGTGATCTGCGCCGACCTCGCGGAGTTGCAGGCGATGATCGGCGGACCGGTGATCAGCGGTCCGGCCCGGGTCGCCACCTCCACCGCCGCGCCCACGCCCGCCCTCGTCGCAGCCGGCGCACCTGTCGGCGCGGCCGGTCAGATCAGCCTCGGCGACCTCACCATCGACCCGCTTGAGCACCGGGTGACGTGGCGCGGAGAACCGCTGGCCCTGACCCGACTCGAACGCAACCTGCTCACCCAGCTCGCCACCGCCCCGGTCGGCGTCTGGACGTACGAGCGGCTCTTCGAATCGGTCTGGGGCTGCGCGTTCCTCGGCGACACGTCGACCCTGCACTCGGCGGTGAAGCGGCTACGTCGCAAACTGCGCGCCGCCGACGACGCCCTGCGCGTGCACACCGTGCGGGGGATCGGCTACCGGCTCAGCGTCGACTGACGACCGACGGACCACAAGCGAAACGGCTCGTCACCGGGTCTTCCGGTGACGAG
>NZ_JAGPXZ010000889.1:0-2275 GCF_018070305.1 Micromonospora sp. M51
CAGCACATCGAGCGCTGGCGGCCCGTGGTGCCCGACCTCGACGCGGACGTCGAGGGGGCGGTGACCAGGATGATCCGACTGACCCGGCACCTGCGGGCGGTCAAGGAGCGGGTCCTGGTCGACCTCGACCTGCCGGCCCACGAGTACGACACCCTGCACGCCCTGGCCGGTCGTGGTGGACGGGCAGCGCCCTCGGATCTCGCCGCGGACCTCGCGATGGCCCCCGCCTCGATCACCGCGCGGGTGGACACTCTGTTGCGGCGGGGCTTCGTGCGCCGAATGCCGTCCACCGTGGACCGACGGCGGGTCGACGTGGAGCTCACCGAGGCAGGCCGGGCGGCGTGGCAGGGGGCGATGCAGGTCCAGGGCGCGGAGGAGCACCGCCTGTTCGGCGCGCTCACCGCGACCGAGCGCCGACACCTCTCCGACCTGCTGCGTCGGGTGCTCCTGGTCGCCGAGCAGCCGCCGAGCGCGCCGGGGACCGACTGAGCGGGCCGGAAAATCGCCTGGCGACCCGCGTACCGCTGATGCGAGGGTGACCGGCATGACTGCGCATGCCCTGGCTGGCGCCCTGGCCGACGACGCACGGCGACGGATCTTCGCGGCGATCGTGCTGGGTGCGACCAGCGCGACCGCTGTCGCACAGCGGGTCGACCTGCCGGCGCGGGTGGTGCTCACCGGGGTTCGCCGGCTCACCGACGCGGGCCTGGTCACCGGTGCCGACGGCGCGCTCGCTGTCGACGAGGCGTCGCTACGGGCGGTGGTACGCGACAACCGGTCACCCGACGCCGCCGACCCCGCCGCCGACCCGGTGCTGCGGACCTTTCTCCGCGCGGGCGTCCTGGTGAGCCTGCCGGCGCAGCCGAGCCGGCGGCGGGTCCTGCTCACACACATCGCCGAGCGGTCGTTCGAGCCGGGCACCCGCTATCCGGAGCGGGCCGTCGACGACGCCCTCAAACCGTGGTGCGCCGCGGGCGGGTCCGATCACGTGACACTGCGCCGCTACCTGATCGACGAACAGCTGCTCACCCGCGAGCACGGCATCTACCAGCGGCTCTGATCGTCCGGATAATCCCGTTGACCGGGCGATGATGATCAACAGGTGACCACTACCGCCCGACCAACGTGGACGACCACCGCCGCCCGACCTGATCGACCTGACGCCGCGCTGCTGCTGCGCGAGTACATGACCGAGATGGTGGTTCGCTACCACCGTCGACCGGCCCTGCCCGGCGAGGTCGACGCGGCCCTGGCCGAAATGCCCAGCGACGACCTGACCGCGCCGAGCGGACTGCTCCTGCTCGCCCGCCACGGCGACCAGCTGGCCGGCTGCGCCGGGCTGCGGTGGCAGCGGGGCTGGGCCGAGCTGACCCGGGTGTTCGTCCGGCCCGACCATCGCGGCGCCGGCGGGGGCGCCGCGCTGCTGGCCGCCGTCGAGGAACGGGCCCGCGCGGCCGGGGCGGACCGGATTCGGCTCGACACCCGCCACGATCTGGTTGAGGCCCGCGCCCTGTACGCCCGGCACGGCTACGCGGAGATCCCGGCGTACTCGCAGGGGCCCTACGCCGATCACTGGTTTGAAAAACGGCTGTCCTGAGCAGTTGACGCTCGCATCCGGACGCGCTAAATAAGAAGAGGAAGTTGAGTCACCCCGACTCAACTCATCACCTTCGGCCAGGAGAACCGAGGAGGCATGACCATGTTGATGCGTACCGACCCGTTCCGCGAGATCGACCGGCTCGCCGAGCAGTTCTTCGGTACGGCGGCCCGCCCCGCGATGATGCACCTTGACGCCTACCGCGACGGCGACCACTTCTACGCGGCGTTCGACCTGCCTGGCGTCGACCCGGACAGCATCGACTGCACCGTCGAACGCAACGTGCTCACCGTCCGCGCCGAGCGTCGCCGACCGGCCGGTGACGGCGTCGAACTGGTCGCCGCCGAACGCCCGATGGGCACCTTCACCCGGCAACTGTTCCTCGGCGACACCCTGGACACCGACAAGCTGGAGGCCGGCTACGAGAACGGGGTGCTGACACTGCGCATCCCGGTCGCCGAGCGCGCCAAGCCCCGCCGGGTGACCATCCAGGCCAACGGCAACGCCCGCCGGGAGATCAACGCCTGATCCGCCACGGTGACGGGTGGGACCGGCGCGCCTGCGCGCCGATCCCACCCGAGGCTGAGAGTCTTTTTCACATGGTGTTCTCCGACGCTCCGGTGCTCGCCCGTCCGTCCACACCACCGGCGCTGCCGAGCGGACCGATCGAGGTCACCG
>NZ_JAGPXZ010000089.1:0-12795 GCF_018070305.1 Micromonospora sp. M51
CCTCAGCCCGGACACCGCCCGCACCTACGTGAGTCGCCTGCTGCACAAGCTGAACGCCCGTGACCGCGCCCAGCTCGTGGTCATCGCGTACGAGAGCGGGTTGGTCCGCCCCGGCGAGGGCTGACCCCGCGCATTGCGCGCGGGCGCGTCGCTCCGGTCACCGCAGACTCAGATCGGGGTAGCGCCAGTTCAGCCGGTACTGGGCGCGTAGTCGGGGCCGGGGCACCTCCCACTCGTACTCGACCAGACCGTCGCGCTCTCGGGAAGACGGAGTCACGTCGGTCGTCACATCGGTGGTGAAGGATGTCTCGCTGCCCCAGACCGCAGGATGGCTGGAGGAGGGGAACGAGAGCCTGATGTTCAGTCGCCGCGTGGGCAGCCGGATGTCGCGCTGGAGCCAGTCGCCGAACTTCCACTCCGGCACCCGGTAGGCGTAGTGGATCAACGTGCGCTGACCAGGATAGAGCGGGTAGGGAACCCCGTCGCTGCCGAACAGAAGAACGATCTTCAGGAAGGCGTTTCGGCTGCGGGTGACCTTCCACTTCATGGGTTCCGGCTGGTCGACGCCGATCGAGGCCCGGAAGTCGACCTCGTCGGTGCTGAGCGGATGGCGGGCGTGAAACGCCATGGATCGTTCGGGGTCGTCGGGGAACCGGTCGATGTCGATCTGCACCGTGTGCCGGGTGATCGGCTCGGTGCCGACGCTGTGCAGGTGCCGCCAGATCCGGCACTCGTACCAGCCGTCGACGAGGGCGAGGGAGGCCAACTCTTCCTCGATCACCAGGTGCGGGCCAGCCGGCGGCGCGATCGCGGTAGGAGCGGGAGCCAGGCTCAGACCACGCTGCCGTCTGGTGCCGGCGAAGACGACGTACCGCTGCCACACGCGGTTCCCGGTCTCCAACACCGCCTCGACACGGCGGGCGAACTCCTCTGTGGGCTGATGCCGCCCGCTCTCCATGTGGCTGACGTACGAGGGGTCGAACCCGATCCGGCCGGCGAGCGTCTTCTTGGACATCGCGCGGTAGCGGCGCCAGTACGCGAGCTCCCGGACGAACGCCGCAGCGGCCTCGTCCTGAGCGGAGGTGTCCATCGCCCGTCCCCCCATCGAGCTCAAGTCTGACCAACGCGGTGCGTCCGCGCCAGCACCGTGGACCGGGATCGCCCCCGGCGCACCGGCCGCGACCCGTTCGCCTTCCGCTGACGGGCGATCAACTGCTACACATTGCTCAGACGACAGACACGGTTCGTGACATCAAACCCGGGGAGAGTGCATGAGCACTGTGCTGCTCAAGGTTCCGGTCGCCGAGGGTAGCGATGAATACGTGGAGGTGGAGGTGGACCGCGGCGACCTCGCGGGGATCGAACTCGCCGCGGCGGACGACGGCCGGGGCCAGTGGGCGGCGACCACGTTGACCGCGTCGCTGGAGAGGGTGCTGCCCGCGTTGCGTACCGTCATCGGCCGGCTGCGGTCGGCGGCGGCGCCGGATGAGATCTCCGTCGAACTCGGCCTGGCCATCGGCGGAGAGACCGGTCTCATCTTCACCAAGGGAACCACCGAGGCGACGTTCACCGTGAACGTCACCTGGCGGCGGAGTGAGCCCCTGGCTGCTGCCACCTCAACTGCGTCGGGGGCACCGGCGCGGTGAACGCGCCCTCCTCCCGCAGCCGACGGTAACGGGGGACGTCGACAGGCTCCTCGCCCTCGGGCATGCGGTCAGCGTCGGTGTAGACCTTGCCGTTCAGGTGGTCGATCTCGTGAGCGACGCTGCGGGCGAGCCCTCCCGTGAGTACGACGTCTCGCAGGTCGCCCGCTGCGGTCCGATGGCGTACGCGAAGACCGTAGGGCCGTTGAACGATGCCGCGGACGTCGAAGAAGCTCAGGCATCCCTCATAGTCGCGGACCTCCTCGTCGGTCCGCTCCAGCACGCTCGGGTTGATCAGCTCGATGTAGTCCCGTGAACCTGGCACCTTGACGATCGCGATGGCGTAGGCCATGCCGAGCTGAGGGGCGGCGATCCCCATACTCACCTCGGGCTTGAACGAGTGGTACCGGTTGACCCATCCGGCGACGCGGCGCAGGTGCGCGAGCACCCGCCCGGCCAGTAGCCGGTCGCTCGGTGAGTCGAAGTTGATCTCCCGCGTCTTGACCGGCAGCTCCGACGACCGTCGCCCGCGTGCCGCGCCCCGCAGCTGCCTGATGCCGAACTGCCGAAGGACGCTCGGCGCGTCGGCGCAGACACTGCTGTCCGGGATGCGCTTCCAGAAGAACCAGTCCAGCCGGATGCGACGCTCCTCGGCGAGGTCGTCCTCCTCTGCGGTTCGGTCCCAGGAGTAGATGGTGTGGTCATCCTCGACCCGTATCTGGACGTCCGGCAACGGTTCGAGGTCCGTCTCCGACGGCAGTGAGGTCACGCCCCAGCACTCCGGCTCCAACTCGGTCGGCAGGTGCGCCTCCACCGACAGCCGGTCGGTGTTCGGCTTGATGTTGCGCTTGTACCACTGCCCCCAGATCTCGTCACTGACGCGGTACGTGTACTCGACGACAACCTGCTGCCCCGGGGTCAGCAGTTTCGACGCCGGAAAACAGAGGTCGAAGTTGATCTCCTCGTGCCGCACCTTTGTCGGCTTGGCATCCATCGGATGGGATTCACCGTCGAAAACGCACCAGGCTCGCAGGCCGATGTCACGAACAGGGTCGTCAACACTGAGTGGGTGCTGCGCGTGGTGGCGCAGATTACGCACGGCCTCGTCGTTGAGAAAGCGCTGCACTGACACTTTCATCTCGTACTTCGCGCGCGGGGCGGTGCCGCCGTGGTGCAGCACACGCCGTTGGCGCAGGGTGTATTGCGTGCCGTCGTAATGGACCTCGCCATGGTCGTGTATCAGCACCAGACCGGGTCGCGCGGTGGCGACCGCTGCCAACGCCCGCTCCAGCAAGGCGCCGTCGAGCACGAGCACCTCGGCCGAGTCGTCGGTGGTGATCGCCTGGAGCATGCCGAACACAGCGGAGGTGGCGGGATCCCAGACCGGCCCTCCGCTGAACCCGCGCTGAACCCGAAAGACCCGGTGCACCACCTCGTCGACCTGCAACCGGTGTCTGCCGACCGCGCCGAGCAACCGACCCTGCACATGCCTGCCCAGGTCACGCCCCTGGCCGGGCCCCCACATCTGCACCGGCACGTTGTAACGGTCCTTCAGGTCCGCCCGGATGCGAAGCGGTTCCGCGCCACTGCCGGCAAGGCCCTCGCCGAGCCTGAGCACCGCGACGTCAGCGACGTCGAAGTCGTCACCGGTCGGCAACCACGCCACCACCTCGGCGCTGCGTTCGATCCAACTGTTCGACGCCCCCAGCAGAGCGAAATGCAGCGAGACGCGGCTGTTCTTCGGAACTCTTTCCACCTGTCGGGCGGGACGGCCCAGCGCCACATTCACCACGTGCGCGCAGGTCAGCATCAACCGCTCCCCGACCAGGAAGGCAAGTCCGACGGGGTCGGCCTTCGCCCGGTCGAGAACGAAGGCGATCGCTTGCTCGACCCGGTACATCAGCACATCCTCCGTCGGGAAAGCGGTTCGCCGATCGTATCGGCCAGCATCCTGGCCCAGCCAGGATGGCGCGTTGATTCGTGGCCTACCGAGGAGCACCATGACCGGCATGGATGAGTGGGCAGTGCTGTTCGACCTCGACGGCACCCTGGTCGATACCGCGCCAATCTGGCGGTCCGCTTTCGTAGCCCTGATCAACGGGCGACAGCCCGTTCCGGCCGGGGCGACTGACGGCCTGCTCGGCCTCACCGCGCTGGAGGCCATCACGACGATCCACCGCCGGATCGGCTGGTCCGGGTGGGACCCGGCGGCAGATGTGGCGGAGGTCGAGGCGGCGGTGCGGCAGCTCTACCGTGACCGGGCGACGAGCTGGCAGGCCGACGGCGTACGCCTGATCACGGCGCTGCGGGCGGACGGTGTGCCCGTCGGGCTCGTCACGTCGAGCAGCCGGTACATCCTCGACGCTCTGCGTGGTCATCCCGGTGCTCCCCGCTTCGACGTGGTGGTCTGCGGCGACGACGTGAAGCGGACGAAGCCCGCCCCCGACCCGTACCTGTTGGCGGCACGGCGGCTGGGTCTGCCGCCCGGCCGTTGCGCCGTCGTCGAGGACTCCCCCACGGGTGTTGCCAGCGCGGTCGCCGCCGGATGCCCGGTGGTGCTGGTCGGTGACCAGGGGCAGCTCGGGGCGGTCCAGGTGCCGAGCCTCGGTCAGCTCACCGTGTCCGCGCTGCGTCAGGTGGTGTCTCCCGCGACCCACGGTGCATCGGGCGATACCCACACGACACCGGGACCAGCGCGCCACCGGCACGGCTGACCCCAGCGTCGTCGACCTTCGTGGTCACCGCGCCGACGTCGTCGGCGTCACTCCGGGCCGAGCGGTGGCAGCGGCGGGAGGCTGCTGGGCATGCTCGTCTGCCCCGAGATGCCGCCGTTGTGACGGCGTAGGTATTCCCGAAGGGTATGGATCATGCCCTCGGTGGTCGAGCCCGAGACACCCTCGATGTGGAGCTGGTCGGTGGCGGAGATACCCATCACCAGCTCGATGGCGGGTCGTCCGGCGACCATGAGCCGCAGCGTCTGCCTGCCGGTCACGTGCACGATGCTCCCGGTGGCGGTGGCGATCGGGATCGCCGTCGGGTTCTGCGGCATCGGCTGGCCGGGGGGCGGCGCCTGGTTCGCCGGCGGGAGGAAGAAGTTCACCCGGTCACTGGCGGTCTCCAGGCCGTCCACACTCTGCAGGTGGTATTCCTTCGTCGCGTCGCTGACCGTCGCGCCGGTCCGCATGTCGAGGATGGACTCGTAGGTCAGGAGCCGATAGTTCGACAGGTAGACCACCAGGATCTTGTAGAGCGAGGCGCGCAGGACGCCGTCAGCACCACGAGCGATCTGGTACGGGATCTCCGGCGGCAGACCGTGGAAGACCAGGAGGTTCTCGCCCCACTTGAGGGTGACTTCGCCCGGGTGCCGGTTCAACCGCCGACGACCGGCGTCCGCCGCGTAGTTCTCACCCTCCTGCAGCCAGCCGTCCATCTGGCTGTCGGTGGCGCGGGGATAGGCCGCGGCGACCGCCGAGTTGTAGGCCGAATACGTCCCGGCGAGCTTGATCCCACCGAAGACGACGGCGGCACCACCGCCGAGGATGCCCAGACAGCCAAGGCATGCCAGACCAGCCAGGCCGCTGTCGGCGGAGGCACCGACGAGCGACAACAGGCCGACGACCAGGAGCAGGCCGCCGCCGCCGAGCGCGATCAGGGCCCCGACGTACGAGGGCTTCTGCGGCACCAGGTTGAAGTACTTGTGTACCAACTCTTGCCGGGTGGGGTTCTGCGTCGTGTGGTTCTGTGTCATGCCACTCATCCCATGGATCGCCGATAGAGGTTGCGCCAGGTCAGACACTCCGTCGCCGGGACGTGGCTGACGATTTCGATCGCGTGGCCGGTCGACACGTGGCTTGTGGCCGGGTCGTAGTGGCCGTCGCGACCTGACACCGGCAGGCTGCGCAGACCGTAGTAGTCCTCACGGACCAGCGCCAGGAGCGCCTTCGCGTGTGCCGAGCCCGGGTCGAGGCGGCACGCCTCGCCCAGCAGCCGCTCGATGCCGTCGATGACCTCGCCGGAGTGGTTCGCCGGGCGGACACCTTGGAGCAGCACGAGTGCCCAGTAGTAGTACAGATCCGAGCTGCGGCGGTGCCTGCTGTGCAGATCGGGGAGGCGGTCGAGAGCCGCGGTGTAGCGCCGGGCGTCGAGGGACCGCAGCACGGCGACGTGGTCGGGGTCTCCGGCGAGCGGGTCGGCGAGCACAGCGGCGAGCCACGGCGCGCTCCCAACGATGGTGTCGTTGGGAATGATCCAGGCGGATCGCTCCGCGAGCGACCTGTCCGCGCTGACGACCATGCCGACGACGAGTCCCGTGGCAGCGTCCGTGGCGGCACCGCCACTGAACCCGGGCTCGACCCATGCCGTGTGGCCGTGGACGGCGTCGATCTGGAGCCATTCGCCGGTGCGACTCGGGCCTGAGACGCGCGCCTGGCTGCGGCGGCCTTCCTGGCCGCGGTCCGGAAGCCCGAAGAGGTCGAGGATCGTTCCCGGAGCGGGTCGGGTTGCCGGCCCCATCGGCGCGACGGCGTCCGCCGGATGACCAGTGATGTCGATCGTGGCAACGTCCGGAACCGGGTTGACGCCGCTGTCAAAGGCACTGGGCACGTCCACCGCACGGATGCCGGGCAGCGAGGCGACCCGGCACTGCCGTTGGCCGGGTGCGATGAGGTGGGCGCAGGTGAGCGCGCGGGTGGGTGTGACGGCGAAGCCGCACCCCGTGCTGGCGCCGGTCACCTCCAAGCGCCACGCCTCATCCACACCGGTCATGGCGTGCGGGTGTCCGTGGAGTCGTCGCGGCGCCAGAGCAGCTCAACCGAGATGTTGCCCTCCACCGCGGAACGGGCGATCACCGCGCCCACCTCGGTCGTCAACTTCACCCCGAATCCGATCTTGATCTCGTCGGGGCTGGACGCTCTGCGCAGGTCGGCGAGGACGGCTTCGGCCGCATCGCGAATATGAGTCAGGTTCGCCTCGAAGAATTCCCGCGCCTCCCGGACGCCATTCACCCGCCTGCCAGCGGGAGTCGAGCCCCGGCGCTCCTCCTCCACCTCGACAATGACCGAGGTGCCGTCACGGACAACAAATCTGACAAGTTCGGTTTCCGGCATCGTCCCCCCAAGATTGGGCTCGACCATACCAAGATGGACAGTCGGCATAGACACCCGAACGTTCACCGTCAATCAACGCACGGTCGCTCACCGCCAGCCAAAGCACCACATCGGACAGATCGACGGATCGTCGTTCGCCTACCACAAAGCGGGACGGCAGAACATGCCTATCGGCGGTCAGCTACCATACAGCCGGGTCAGGACGACAGTCCATCGTGGTCGTCCGCCCGGCTGGAAGTTGCACTCGTACCCCCGCGCCCACCACGTTGACCCGGAGTTCAGGACCATCCTGGACACCGGTCAGTCAGGCCGCGTACCTGAAACTGTCACCCACCGGTGCAGCAGACCCTCGCTGTGTAACAGCATGCTGGGCGGCCTCAATCAGGTTTCGCCGCTCAGCGTCGAGCCAATGCAGGGCACCGGCGGGATCAGGGAAATCGACGATTGGCAGCGTGCGGTCGGTTTCGGGTATCGGTAGTCGAAACCGCTGTGGATAAAGCCGTATCGCGGCGGCATCGACTTTATGCAGGTACCAGTCGAACAGCCGCCGCACAGCCGCCGCCCGATCAGCTTCGCCGTCCTCGGCGACGGCGCGGGCGCGGGCGTAGCGACGCAGCAGGTCATGGAACGCGAATCGGCCCGCCGCGTGCTCGCTGATCAGGTGCGCATCGGCGAGCCGCTCCAGCACCCGACCCGCCTCTTCCGGGTCGAGGACGGCCAGCGCCGCGGCGGCCGGTGCGGTGAAGTCCGGACCCGGCACCAGCCCCAGCAACCGGAACATCCGCTGCGCCGCGGGCGGGATCGACTCGTACGACGCGTCGAAGGCTGCCCCGACGGCGGTCTCCTCATCGCCTTCGACGGCGAGAGCCATCAGATGATCGTCGCGGCGCAGCCGCACTACGTGGTCGGCGATGCGGTGCAGGGGCCGACCGTTGATGTTCGCGGCCGCAATCCGCAGCGCCAACGGCAAGTAGGCGCAAACCTCGGCCAGTTCGCCGACGGCCCGACGTTCGGCATGCCCTCGGTCCACGCCGATGACCTGGGACAACAGTTGGCAGGCGTCCCCCGCATCGAGCACCTTCAGGGCGAGCTGTTGCGCACCGTCCCGAGCGATCAGACCGCCGAGGCGGTCCCGGCTGGTGACCAGGACCAGGCACCCCGGCCTGCCCGGCAGCAGTGGTCGTACCTGGGCAACGGAACGGGCGTTGTCGAGCAGAATGAGCGCGCGCCGGCCGGCCATCAGCGAGCGGTACAGCGCCGCTGCCTCGGCGACGTCGACGGGAATCTGCTCGGTGGGCACGCCCAACGAACGCAGCAGGCAGCCGAGTGCCTGGACCGGGCTGATCGGCACGTCGGTGGAGTAGCCCCGAAGGTTGACGTACAGCTGGCCGTCGGGAAACCGATCGCTGACCTGATGTGCCCAATGCACCGCCAAGGCCGTCTTGCCGACACCGGCGGTACCGGTGATCAGCGTGACGCCGGCAGGCATCGATGGTTGCTTGACGCTGTCGGTCAGCTGTGAATTCAGCGCCGCGATCTCGGTTGCCCGGCCCGCGAAGCCCGTGACGTCTGCCGGCAACTCCCGGGGCGTCCGCTCCACAAGGGCACCCGGCACGGCGACCGCGAACGACGGGACGGTCGGGATGGGGACCGCCGGCGCCGTATCAGGCCCAGCGGTGACTGACAAGATGGTATCGGCAGTGACCGTCTGCAGGTCGAGCGAAGGGTCGTTGACCAGGATCGCGTGTTCGAGTTGGCGTAGAGCGGGTCCTGGCTCCAAGCCGTAGTCGTCGACCAGGAGCTTGCGGGTGTCTCGAAAGGCGGCGAGGGCGCTGGCCTGGCGGCCGGATCGATAGAGGGCGAGCATGAGCTGCCCGACCAGGGGTTCCACCGTCGGGTGAAGGTCAACCAGGTCGGACAGCTCGTTGACGAGTGCGGAGTGGTTGCCCAGCTGTAGCTCAAGGTCGAAACAGTTCTCGAGCGCCTTCAGCCGGCGGCGACGAAGGTGCTCGCGGGTCCCCTCGGTCCAGGCACCCGACAGGCCGTCGAGCGGCGTCCCCCGCCACAGGGCGAGCGCCGACCGGAAGAGTCTGACCCGGGTCGCGGGGTCCAGACCGCCGCCGTCTCCCGACGTGCCTGTGGTCGCCTCGGCGGTTAGTCGGGTGAACAGCGAGGCGTCGACAGCATTCTGTGGAACGTCCAGCAGATATCCGCCGCCGCTGCGCCGCAGTTGCACCCCGTTTGCCGCCCTTAGCGCCTTCCGGAGCCGGCTCATGTAGATGTAGAGCAGCTCCTTCGAACGCGCAGGTGCGTCTTCGCCCCACACCCGCGCGATTGCCGCCTCAGTGAACAACGGCTTACCGTCGTTGAGCAGGAGCGCGGCGAGCACGCACCGCTGGCGCGCTGGGCCGAGATCGACCTCATTGCCGGCTAGCCACAGACCAACCGGCCCCAGTACCCGGAACTCCATGACTCTCCGGCCCCGCACCGATGTCATTGGCCGATCGCGCCCGGCACCTCGATGCCCGCGACGGCCCTGCCAACGGGCCGAACCCAAGACCCGCTATTGGTATCGATGCTACGGCACGCGCCGAATTCCCGTTGTCCGTCGACCGACGATCGGGCAGCCGGAGAGATCTCACCACCGCGCTCGCAGAGGGGTGAAAGGCAGCCATGATCGTACGGCGGCGGCGAAGGGATGTACTGCCATCCGCGCCGCCCATTCGACCGGCGCCTGCCACCCTTGGAGAGGATGTCGGTGCTGCGTTGTCCGGTCCATCGCCGCGATCCAAGCAGACCGATCCTTGTACGGCAATGCGGATCCGGCCAAGACGTCGGGATACACATGTAGCCCGTTCAGGGATGAGGTAGCCACGATGATCGCCCACTGCGGCGTTGCCCGGATGATCGCCCCAGCGCACGCTCCGTGAGCTGTAAAATTTCGGACTCGCCTACGCCGTCGTCGGCAGAAGCGCTTTCGTGCACCCACTCGCCGACTCGCCCGCCGGAACCGACGGCAAGCCGGCGAACAGCCCTCCCAATTCCCTACAGCTCAGGTCAGGTCACGGGCTACGGAACTCCCTATGCGAAGGAATTGACCATAGACTCGATGCAGCAGAGCTGCATACTGATAGTGGGCATCGATAACTTCTCGCTCCTCTGCGGTCGCACCTTCGCCGAATCGTTCCAGGCGGGTGATGATCCCTTCAAGTAAACTCATGACGTCCTCCCGAGCCGGCTTGAATACCCCGTCGTCTACCAGACGGATCACCTGAGTCGTATGTTCGTCCGCGAGAGCCAGGTCGCCATGGATGAGTGCCAGGTTCTCACCTCTGCGAAACAGATTATCGCCGCGGCGCAGACGGGGGAACGGCGCGCGCCGCCAGAGAGCGTAGTCATCCATAAAATCCGGCAACGGCCCATCCTTTCATTAGTCGGCGCCGTACCAGAAGGTTACGGGCTTGCCGTCTGGGCCGATGATACCGCCCCTACCCGTCTGGGGATCAACGTAGCTTATTCCACGCTTCCCGTCGTTCAACTCCTTCGAGTGGGCATTGAGCCCTCTCTTCCCACCTGGCTGAGAAATGGCAGCCGCCCAGTCTTGCGCATCCTTGAGATACTGCTCACGCGTAATTCCGCGGGCCTTCGCATGCTTATCCCAGTGGTATTCGAACTGATCCACAGACGATCTGTCACTGGGGTTATAGAAGACCTCGTCGATTAGCTTGGGGCACAATCCTGTGTTGTGCACCAGGACGGGCAGTGCGCCGGCGAGCACATAGTACGTGTGGATGTCGGCGACCGTGAGGTCGTACATGACCTCATCGCCCGTAACGTTGCGGACCTCGACGACCCGAACCTCCCCACGGCCGAGCGTCCGCAGCAGATCGCCCGGATTCAGGTCCTCCGCCTCGACCCAGTCCTCATCGGTGCGGGACCAGAACGGATGGGTCCACGTCGTCTCCAACTTGACGCGTTCGCCATCTGTGGTCTCCACAGTGAGAGTGGTGAGGTCACCGTCCCGGTTCACGTGCAGCTTGGTGACGGATTTCGGTTCGGTGCGGTCGCTCTCCGGATCGGTGGCAACGACCTCGTCGCCTAGTTCGACATCCTCGATCCGCTTGACGGAGCCGTCTGCGAGGAGGACCAGCGTGTCCGGGTCGAAGCTGTGGCCGACCTTGCAGGCGTCGGCCGCACCGTCGACAACGTCAGCGGCGTCATCGACATACTTCGCCCCCCTTGCGGCGGGCACCATCCCGAGCACCTCGAGAGCGGCGCCGAGGTAGTCGCCCCTGTCGAGTGCCTGTTGAGCCAAATAGGCGGAGGCCGGAATCCCGATCCCCGGTATCCAGCTCAGGACCTCGGCGATGTCCTTCCACTGTTCCTCGTTGCTCTTCGGCTGGCCGTCGCACAGCGCGTAGAACTCGCAGAGGTACTTGCCGAGCCCGATCTTGATTTCCACCGGTGACAGGTCGCTGACGTGACACCGGGACTGGGTGATGCAGAAGTAGTGACCGACCCAGTACTGGAATTTCGGCGGTGGTTTGCGGACGTTCGCCAGGTCGGGGTCCGCCTTGCGGATTCGCCGCGCCTGCTCCGGACTCTCACTGCTGCCGGTATTCCTGATCCGATCGATCTCGTCCTGGGTGATGCGCTTGGCCGCGATCTCGTCGAGGATCAGGCCGGTCGGATCGCTGAACGTGATGGGTGAGTTGTTGGCGTAGGAGTAGCCGTTCCACTGCTGGGGGTCGGAGGAGTCCATCAGGGGATCGACGGAGATGAACCGGCCGAGGGTCGGGTCGTACTCTCGGGCTCCGATGTGTGTCAGCCCGGTGGGGTCGAGATCCCCGCCCACGAACCCCTTCGGGTTCGGCCACAGCGGCTGGGCACCTCGCGGGGAGCCGTACGGGGTCTGTCTGCGGATGCTGACCGCCTGGGTGTACGCGTTGACGCTGACCTGCTGGGTGCCCTGATGATCGGTGAAGAGCCAGGTCAACCCGTTCGTGCCGGCAACACGGGAGGCGATCTGCCGGCCGGTGAAGCTGTAGTAGCGGGTCGCGGTGGCGGCGGCAACGCCCTTGGCCTGTCGGATTTCCATCCCCGGCAGGTAGAGGGTGGTTCCACCGGCGTCACGGCGGATGAGCCTCGTGCCGTTGGCGTCGTAGAGGTTGGTGGTTGTCGCGGTGCCCTCGGTAACTGTGGCCAGGTGGCCTTCCGCGTCCCAGGTCAGGCCTTGATCGCCACCGCTCGGGCCAGCGCGGGCGATCATGTTTCCGGTCGCGTCGTAGCCGTAGCTGGCGGTAGCCGGTGGTACGCCCGGCGTCTCGGTCAGCGTCGACGTGACGGTATGCGGGCGGACACTGTCCGTACCGGATTCCGGCACGGTGTACGTGCGTACGGTGTTGCCGGCCGTCGCGTGAACGATTTCGGTGCGCCGATTGCCGGTGGTGTCGAAGGTCCAGTCGTGCCAGTACGGCGCCGGTCCGCCGAGGTTGGACAGGTTCGGCGCGGTGGCGCAGTCGACCCCAGCCTTCGGGGTCCAGGCGGCGGTGAGTTGACGCAGCCTGTCGTGCTGGAAGCACTGGTTGTCGGCCGGTCCGACCTGTGGCACGTCGCTGATCGCGGTGATGTTGCCGGCCGGGTCGTACCGGTAGCTGCGTTCCGAGATCGTTCCGCTGGCGGTTTCCGGTTTGACGCTGGTCCGGCTGACCCGACGGGTGACGATGTCGTAGTCGGTGCTGTCATCGACGTAGACCCCACCCGCGATCTTGCGCTTGGTCAGGGTCGGCTCGCCGTAGCCCGTGTACTGCTGGGAGACGACGTAGGAGCCGGTGGCGGTGCGGTTGGTCGAAAGGGCGGTCGGCAGGCCACTGACCGCGTCGTACTCGGTGGTCACCGTCTCGCCGGGCAGATCCGCGACCGCCGGATAACCGGCGGTGGTCGGCGAGCCGTCGCGGTCGGAGAATCCGTTGGCGTAGACGTACGTGCCGTTCAGGCCGGTCTCCACGGCGGGGATCACGTACTGCGACGAGGTGACCTGGTTGCGG
>NZ_JAGPXZ010000890.1:0-2272 GCF_018070305.1 Micromonospora sp. M51
GTCCGGTCCCGGCTGACCGCCGACGCGTTCGCCGGTGTCGGCGGGGTCCGGTGGCCGTGAACGCGACGCGGGCCGCCGGAGTGTTCCGGCGGCCCGCGAGCGGTGCGTGGATCAGAAGACGCTGACGCCGTAGCGGCTGAGCGCCTCGGTGACCGGCTGGAAGAAGGTCGTGCCGCCGGTACGGCAGTTGCCGCTACCACCGGAGGTCAGGCCCAGCGCGGTGGTGTTGGCGAAGAGCGAGCCGCCGCTGTCGCCCGGCTCGGCGCAGACGTTGGTGCGGATCAGGCCGGAGACCGAACCCTCGGCGTAGTTCACAGTGGCGTTGGTGGCGGTCACCGAGCCGCTGCGCAGGCCGGTGGTGCTGCCGGAGCGCTGCACCGCCTGGCCGACGGACGCGTTGCCGGCGCCGGTGATGTCCCGGAAGCTGCCGTTGTAGAGGGACACGTTGCCGGCCGCGTTGGCCGAGTTGTTGTGCCGCACGATGCCGTAGTCGTTGCCCGGGAAGCTGGTGCCGGTACGGGTGCCCAGCAGCGCGGTCTGGGCGGAGTTCGAGTACCAGCTCGACGAGATGTTGGTGCAGTGCCCGGCCGTCAGGAACGAGTAGGTGCTGCCGCTGCGCACGTTGAAGCCGAGCGAGCAACGCCCGCCGCCACCGGCGTAGATGGCCTGACCACCGGAGATGCGGGTGCTCAGCACGCCCGCCTCGGCCTCGACCCGGACCGCGCCGTTGGCCCGCGCGGCGGCGGCCTTGACCCGCTCCAGCTTGGCCCCGGTGACGGTGCTGTCGACGGAGACGACGACCTGGTTGGTGACCGGGTCGCTCCACCAGGCGGTGCCGGGGATCTTGGCGGAGCGCTCCAGGTCGGCGGTGGCCCGGTTGAGCTCGGCCGCGCCGCGGGTGACGTAGCGGACGACGGCGCCGGCCTTGCTGGCCTTGCTGGCGGCGGCCGCGTCGGTCACCGTGACGACGGACTTGCCGCTGGCGTCGATGTACGAGCCGGCGGAGCGGTCGCCGAGTTCCGCGGCGATCGCGGCGGCGGCATCGGGTGACGCGGCGGGAGCGGCCTGAGCCGGCGCACCGATCAGCGAGCCGACGACCAGGGTTCCGGAAACGGCGACGTGAGCCGCAACACGGAATGAGGACCTCGTGGGTCGCATGTAACAACCTCCTGGGCGGGGGAGCGGGTCTCGCCGGGGGCGGCTGACCCGAGGGCAACCCGGCCGATCTGGGGAAACCGGCCGGCTGAGACTGAAGTATTCACATACTTAAGATCATTAACAAGGCTTGGATTCGCCCGAATTCACCGTCCTGGATCGGCCACACGGCCGCAACACCCTCGACACGCTGGTGAACAGGCACCGTCACACCCGACCGACGCCCGGCCCATCAGGAAGTGAACAACCATCGATGCGTTGCCGCGCACCGGGCGCGGCGCGCACCGCCCGCCGCGACGGGCACGACGGCGAGCGCCGGGTGATGAGCGCGGCCCGGTGAGCGCGCCGCGTGATGAGCGGGCCGCGTGAGGGCGCGGCGCGTGAGGGCGCGGCGCGACGGGCGCCGTCGGTCAGGGGGTACGGCGACGGGCACCGGGACCCGGGCGGGGCACCACGTCGCGTGGCCGACCGACGTCGTGCCCGTCGGCGCAGCGCAACTCGGCGCGTACCTCGGCGCCGCAGTCGCGGTGGGTGACGCTCAGCGGTGGGCCGTCCGCGTCGGCGAGGTACCGGTCACCCCAGCCGAGGACGGCGACCAGCACCGGCCACAGGTCCAGACCCTTCGCCGTCAGCCGGTACTCGTGGCGCAGGCGACTGCCGGGCTCCCGGTACGGCTCGCGACTGAGCACGCCCTGCTCTACCAGGCTGGCGAGCCGGTTGGTCAGCACCTGGCGCGGAATGCCGGTCCGCACCCGCATGTCGTCGAAGCGGCGTACGCCGGTGAACACCTCGCGCAGGACCACCAGCGTCCACCGCTCACCGAGGATCTCCATCGCACGGGCGATGGTGCAGTTCTCCACTGACCAGTCCAGAGCCGCAGGTCGCATCCGACCAGGCTAAGTCTCGTTGACAGACTCAGCAACCGGCTGCCAGGCTGCGTCCATGACGCAGACGCAGGAACCAGCGCGCAGCCGTACCTTTACCTGGGCGGACCCGTCGGTCAACGCCGCCCAGGTCGGTCAACGCAGCGGCCTGGACATGCTCCGGGCGATGATCGCCGGCGAACTGGCCGCGCCGCCGGTGATGCACCTTCTCGACATGAGCCGGATGGAAGCCG
>NZ_JAGPXZ010000891.1:0-2270 GCF_018070305.1 Micromonospora sp. M51
AGCCGGCCGTGGCGGACCAGCGCCAACTCCCAGCCGCCCCGGGCGGCCGGCCGGGCCGCGGCCAGCTCCACGATGCCGGTCAGCGCGGCCAGCCGCTGCATCCGCACGGTGGCCCGCAGCACGGCGGCCAGCCGGGAGCGCACCACGGCGGCCTCCTCGTAGCGCTGGTCACGGGAGAGCACGTCGATCCGGGCGAGCAGCGCGTCCACCACCGGCTGGGGGTCGCTGGCCGTCGCCGCGCGGAAGGGCGCGACGGCGCTGTCGTCGTACTCCTCGGGGGTTATCTTGTGCTCGCAGGGTGCCGGGCAGCGACCCAGCTCGGCCAGCGCGCAGGCCGGCGTGACGGTGCGCAGCGAGAGCCGGTGGGTGCACTGGCGTAGCGGCACCGCGTCGTGGAAACCGGCGGCGGCCAGCTCGGCGGCGCGCCGGGAGGTGAACGGCCCGAGGTACGCGGTGTCGGTGGGGGAGAGGTCACGCACGATCGACAGCCGAGGGTACGGACCGTCGGTCAGCTTGAGCCAGAGCATCCGTTCCGGGTATTTGGACCGGCGGTTGTACGGCGGGGCGTGGGCGGCGATCAACCGCAGCTCACGGACCTCCGCCTCCAACGAGTGGGCGCACTCCACCGCCTCGACCCGCTCGGCCGCGCCCAGCATCTCGGAGATCCGGGCGCGCTTCTCGCCGGCGGTGAAGTAGCTGCGCACCCGGGTGGCGATGTCGACGGAGGTGCCCACGTAGAGCGGTCGGTCGTCGGCGGCCCGGAAGATGTAGACCCCGGGGACCTTGGGCAGCCCCTCGGCCAGGTGCCGTTTGCGGCGCTGGGTCGGGGTGACCGCGCGGGCGAACTCGATGGCGTCGCCGACCGTGTCCACCCGGTGCCCGCCGAGCCGGCCGATCAACCCGTGCAGCACGTCGACGGTGGCCTTCGCGTCGTCCAGGGCCCGGTGTGTCGGTTGGGTGCTGGTGCGGAAGTAGGCGGCCAGGGTGCCGAGCTTGCGGTTGGGCACCTCGTCGCGGGTCAGCACCCGGCGGGCCAGCGCCGCCGTGTCCAGCACCCGGGGGTTGGGCCAGCGGTAGCCGTGCTTCGCGCAGGCGGCCTTGAGGAAGCCCACGTCGTACGGGGCGTTGTGGGCCACCAGCACCGCGTCGTCGATGAACTCCAGGAAGCTCGGCAGCACCTGCTCGATCGGGGGCGCCGGCACCAGCATGGCCTGGGTGATCCCGGTCAGCACCGTGATGAAGGGCGGAATCGGCTGCCCCGGGTTGACCAGGGTCGCCAACACCCCCAACTGCTCACCACCGCGCACCTTCACCGCGCCGATCTCGGTGATGCCGCCGCCGTCCGGCGCGCCGCCGGTGGTCTCCAGGTCGACCACCACGAAGGTCGTCGCGTAGAGCGGCAGGGCCGGGTCCACCCCGCCCACCGCCGGGTCGAGACCGGCAAGTGACTCCTGGACGTACTCCGCCTGTGCCATCGGCGGCACGCTAGCGCCCCGGTGCGACACTCCCGTCGCAGCCGTCCCATCCGTCACCATGGGGCTAGGATGAGAGATCGGCTCACTCACCGGGCGGTGGGCCCGGTCGCGGTGGGAGACTTGCCACATGCCCCTCACCGAGCCGTTCGACGACCACCTCCCGCAGGAGGATCCGGTCGCGCTCGACGGTGTGGGCAACCCGGACGACAACGTAGTCAACGGCCCATCCGACGCACCGGAGTCGACGACGGACGACGGTCCCGCCGCCGAGCCCGAGCCGACCCTGCCCGAGCCGGTCCGGCAACGGATCGTGACGCTGACCGCGGCGGTGCTGCCCACCCTCCCCACCGACGAGGTGCCGGTGCCGTTGCGCCGGGTGGCCAAGTTCGCCCCCAACCGGCGCGCCCGGCTCGGCGCGCCGGTCATCGCCGCCCAGCTCACCGCCGACCCGCTGTTCCGGCAGCGGGTCACCGCGCGGGTCCTGGCCGACGCCGGTGACCTCGGCGCGGCAGTGGTCGAGGGCACCGCGCCGGCCGCCGCCGACCCGGTCGAGGTGGCCGCGTTGGCCTACCTGGCCCGGCCGCGGGGCTGGCGGGAACTGATCGACGCCAGCGGGGCGGCCGTGCGCGCCGAGGCGGACAGCGCCGTCGTCGCCGAGCTGGTCCGCGAGGCCGAGCAGCGGGCCACCCGAGCCGAGCACGATCGCGCCGTGGCCCGGGTCGAGGCCGACAAGCTCCGCGACGAACTGGCCCGGGTCCGCGAGGAGCTGGGCCAGCTCCGCGAGGAGTCCCGGCA
>NZ_JAGPXZ010000892.1:0-2262 GCF_018070305.1 Micromonospora sp. M51
TGGCGGTGGCCACCGGCGTGCTGCTCGGCGCCACCGCCCGCCGGGTGCCGGTGCTGCTCGACGGGCCGGTCGGGTTGGCCGCCGGCATGGTGAGCCGGGACCTGGCCGGGCAGGCCCGGCACTGGTGCCTGCTGGCCGACCACGGCGGGCACCCGGCCGTGCGGCTCGCCGCCGACGTGCTGGGCCTCACCCCGCTGCTCGACCTGCGGCTGGATCTCGGCGAGGGCGCGAACGCGCTGGTCGCGCTGCCGCTGTTGCGCTCGGTGCTGGCGCTGGCCGCCGCGCTGCCGGTGCACCCGTCGCTGGCTGGCGGTGACGACACCGACCCGGCCGGGGACGAGCCGGAGTCCACCGACCCGAGCTACGCCGACCCGGACCTCACCGAGCCGGACGTCACCGAGCCCGACTTCGCCGAGCCGGTGCCGGCCGGGCCGGGCCCGGCCAGCACCGGGACGGACGAGCAGCCAGCGTCGGGCCTGCGTGCCGGCTGAGCCACGACTGCTCGCGGGAGCCCGGCTGGCAGTCACCACGTTCACCACGCTGCCGGTGCGGGCCGGGCACATCGATCGCCCGGTCGCCGGCACCGCGATGACCCTCGCCCCGGTGGTCGGCGCGCTGCTCGGCGTCCTGCTGGCCGGTGTGCTGCTGCTGGCCGGCGCGCTCGCTCCCCCGCTGGTGGCGGCAGGCGTCACCGTCGGCGTCGCCGCACTGCTCACCCGAGGGCTGCACCTGGACGGGCTGGCCGACACCGTGGACGCGCTCGGCTCGTACCGGCGCGGCGCGGCCGCCCTGGAGATCATGAAGAAGCCGGACGTCGGCCCGTTCGGGGTGGTCGCCCTGGTGGTCGGACTCCTGGTGCAGGCGGCGGCGCTCGCCGACCTGGCGGGCCGGTCCTGGCCGGCTGCGCTCGCGGCGGTGGTCGCGGCGACCGCGGCCGGGCGGTTCGGTGTCACGGTGGCCTGCCGGCGAGGGGTTCCGGCGGCCCGGCCCGACGGGCTGGGCGCGCTGGTCGCCGGCACTGTCGGCCCGGTGGCAGTGGCCGCCGGCGCGGTCGCCGTCGTGCTGCTGGCGGTGCCCGCGGTGCCGGGCCGTCCGTGGCAGGGGCCGCTGGCCGTCGTCGCCGCGATCGCCGTCGCGCTGGCGCTGCTCACCCACGTGGTACGCCGGCTCGGCGGCATCACCGGCGACGTCCTCGGCGCGACCGTCGAGGTGGTCACCACGCTGGTCTACCTGGGTCTGGTGCTGTCCGGCTGAACCGGGCACGGCGAGCCGGGTAGCGTTCGCCTCGACAACACCGGCACGGCCACCGGGGGATCCCACCATGCTCATCACTGACGACTTCCTGCCCGTACCGGTGCCGGAGTCGCTCAGCGCGACCTACCTGGTGCCGATGACGGGGCTGCCGAAGGTCAGTGCGAAGACCGCGGTGGCGGCCCTGACCGGCCGGCTCGCCGAGCCGGTGCACGGGCTGGCCCGGCAGATGCTCGACAGTCCGCTGATGAGCGTCGACACCCGGCCGATCAGCGAGTTCCCGGAGCTGCCGCCGGACCTGCTCACCGCGTTCGGCGCCACCGAGGAGCAGTTGGCCCGGCTGGCGGCGGCGACGCACCTGGTGGTCGTCCAGGCCGAGTACCGGCCCGGCTGGCCGCCGGCACACGAGTGGGCCGCCCGGGCGGTCGCGGCGGCCGTGGCCGAATCCGTCGACAGCGACGTGGTGGACGTCTTCGGTCTGCAGTTCCTCGACCCGGCGACCGCGCTGCGGTCCCTCCCGGACGAGCAGGGCCGCATCCGGCTCGTCGACTGGGTGCTGGTGCCGTACTCCTCGGACACCGAGGGCCTGTGGTTCACCACGAAGGGGTTGCGCCGCTTCGGCCTGCTGGAGTTGCAGACCCAGGGGGTGCCCGACCACCTCACCCGCGCCTGGGGTGCGGTGATGACCGGGGCGGCCCGCCGGCTGCTGCGGGACTGGACCGACGGGCTCACCGGCGAGGAGGTGCCGGCGTTCGTGCAGCTGCCGGTGCTGGCGACGGTCACCGGGCACGACATCGCCGTGGCGTACGGCAATCCGGAGCAGCACGGTGCCACCGCCCCGGTGCTGCTCCGCCTCGAACTGGACCCGGCGACCGACCCGGAGGCCGACTCGTTCCTCAGCCTGCGCCCGCCGGCCGGGCATCCCGGCCCGGACGGGCGGTACTACGCCGCCGCCTGCGCCACGCTGTTCTCCGGCATCCAGCCGGACGTGCGCTACGCACGCTCCGGTGA
>NZ_JAGPXZ010000893.1:0-2248 GCF_018070305.1 Micromonospora sp. M51
GATGGCCGCGATGGCCCGTTGCACCCCGTCGGCCACCGACTCGGCCGCCCGCTCGGTCATCCGGTCGACCCGGGCGTCGGCCTCGGCCAACGCCTCGTCGTCCACGCCGGTCAACCCGGCGAGCACCTGGTCGACCGCCTCCAACCGGGCCTCCGCCTGCGCGGCGCGCGCCGTCGCCTTCTTCTGCACGTCCTCGTAGACGCCGAGGCCCAGCAGGTTGACCAGGATCTGCTGCCGCGTCGCCGGCTTGGCGTGCAGGAAGTCGGCGAACTGCCCCTGTGGCAGCACCACACAGCTGGTGAACTGCTCGTACGGCAGCCCGACCGCCTCCAGCACCGCCTGCTCCATCTCGGCGGGAGTGCCGGCCACCACCTCGCCGAGGTCGTCCGGGCTCAGACCGGTGTCCAGTTTGGTCACGTCGAAGCCGGCCGGCATCAGCTGCAACCCGGCGTTGGCGGTCTTCACGTTGCCCCGGCCGTCCCGGCGGACCACCCGGGTCGCCACGTACCGGGCACCGCCGGACTCGAAGACCAACCGCACCCGCGCCTCGGTCGCCGACGGGGCGAGCGCGTTGGCCAACCCCCGGGCGCCGCCCCACCGGGGCACCATGCCGTACAGGGCGAAGCAGATCGCGTCCAACACAGTGGACTTACCGGAACCGGTCGGGCCGATCAGCGCGAAGAAGTCGGCGTCGGTGAAGTCGACAGTGGTCTCGTCCCGGAAGACCGTGAACCCGGCCATGTCCAAGCGCATCGGACGCATCAGTGCTCGACCTCCTCGAAAAGCTCGTCGAAGAGCTCCCGGACACCCTCGTCGGCGTGGCCCCGGCTGTCCAGGTAGTCGGCGAACAACTCCCGGGGCGAACGCCCCGAGCGCTGGGCGATGCGCGTGCCACTGCCCGGCGCGGCCACCAGCTCCGGGTCGATCCGGATCTCCAGGGCCCGGGGGAGCAGCTCCTGGACCTCCTCGCGCAGGCCGGCACGCGGTTGCTCCCGCACGTACACCCGCAGCCACGCGTCCGGCGCCTCGATCTCGGCGAGCTGGGCCAGGGTGCCGCGCACCGTCCGCAGCGCGCTCGCCGCCGTCACCGGCACCTCCCGCACCCGGGCGGCGGTGCTGGCCGTCACCTCGACAATCGTCACCGAGGGGACGTTCTCCTGCTCCCCGAAGTCGACAGCGAGCGGGCTGCCGCTGTACCGCACCGGGCAGGGGCCGGCGACCCGCTGCGCCCGGTGCAGGTGACCCAGCGCCACGTAGTGCGCGGTGGCCGGGAAGACGGTGGCCGGCACCGCGTAACCCAGCACCGTGTGCGCGTCGCGCTCGCCGCCGCCGGTGGCCGCGCCGGTCACCGTCAGGTGCGCGGTGACCAGGTGCACCCGGTCCGGCTCGGTGAACCCCTCGGTCAGTCGCCCCAGCACCCGGCCCAGGTGGTCGGCGTACGTCTGGTTGGTCTCCGCGGCGGTCAGCTCGTACATCTCCAACGCGCGCACCGCGTACCGCTGGGACAGGAAAGGCAACGCGGCCAGCCGCCACCGCTCGCCACCGGCGGTGGTGCCGTCGATGATGTGCTCGTCCGGATTTTCGCGTACCCCGCCGCGCAGCGTGATGCCGGCGGCGTCGGCCCACGGGCGCAGCGCGTCCAGTGCGGGGCCGTTGTCGTGGTTACCGCCGATCGCCACCACGTCCGCGCCGGTCCGCCGCAGCGCCGTCAACGCCCGGGTGACCAGGCGGGTCGCCTCCGAACTGGGCGCGGCGGTGTCGTAGAGGTCACCGGCGACGATCACCAGGTCCGGCCGCTCGGCATTGGCGATCTCGATCACCCCGGCCAGCACCGCCTTGTGCTCGTCGGCCCGGGACTGCCCCTTGAGCACCTTGCCCACATGCCAGTCGGAGGTGTGCAGGATCTTCATGGCTTGCCGGCCCCCTAGAACGGGATGTCGTCGTCGGTGGTGCCGCCGCCGGAGCCCACCACGGCGAACGGGTCGGCGGACTGGGTGATCGAGCGCAGCGTCTCCGATGGTGCCCGGCCCGCCTCGGAGACCCGGGTGGCCCAGGCCGGGAACGGAAACTCCAGGCAGAGCGGAACCGGAATGTCCGGCTGGTTGACGAACATGGTGCCCGGCTTGGCCAGCAACGCCCGCTGGCGCTGCGCGGGCGGCAGGAAGCCGTATTCCGGGCGGGACGCCTCGGCCGGGTCGAGCCGGCCGACCACCCGGATCGCCGAGTTGGTGACGATCCGCCGCTCCAC
>NZ_JAGPXZ010000894.1:0-2246 GCF_018070305.1 Micromonospora sp. M51
CGATGGTGCACGCCTCGGGGGCGGAACCCGTCAACGAACCATTGACCCGGAACGTCACCTGGATCGAGGCGCTCCCGGGCACCGGAGCGGTGTCGCTGTCCGGCACGAACGTCCACACGGCACCGTCGTGGCTGGCCTGTGCGCCCTCGACCCCGCTGATCCTCAGCGACTCGCGGGGCAGGGTGACCACCAGCGTCCACTGCGGCGCCGCGACCGTGCCCGGATTGCTGATCGTCACCGTCGCGCCATAGCTGAGCAGGGCGTTGTCAGTGATGGCGAAGTCGGCGCTCAGGGCCGCCGCGGTGGGTTCGGCGCTCGCGCCGGTCGGGGTGGGCCGGGTCGACGCCTCGGTCGGTGGGGCCGAGGAGGCCGAGGTGGGCGGGGGAGTGGGCACCGTCGGGCTGGTGAGCGCCGGTCGCGCCTGCGCCCGGGGCGTATCGGACGGCGTGGCGCCCACCTGCTGCACGGACGGCGGCGGGTCGAGGGTCACCGGCGTCAACTTCTCCGGCGTACGCAGCACCCCGACCACTGACACTGCCGTCGCGACCAGCACCCCGAGCGCCGCGATGACGGCCAACCAGGTGGCCCGCGAGACGTCCTCCCGACCGGTGAGCACCCGCCGTGCGGCAGTGACGAGGGCCACGACCTTGTCCAGCAGGATGATCGCCACGGTACGGCGTGGTTGGGGTGGTGTTGCCGGCACTGCCTGTCTCTCCTTCAGTTCGTCGCCGGGTACGGGCCCACGATCCGCCCCGGTACCGGGCGGCATCCGCCCGGTCACAGCGCGCGAAGCCCGACGAGGATCGCCTCAAGCAGATCCTCGGTCGGCAGTTCCGACAGCATCGGCGGTTCGTGCGTCTCGATCAGCCCGGCCCCGAGCAGGTCACCGAGCAGCACCCGGACGGTCCCCAGCGGAAGGTCCAACTCGGCACCGACCTCGGCCACCGACACTGGATGGTGACACAACTCGACGATCCGCGCCTGTTCGGGGAAGAGCGGGGCGGGGGGTGTGACCCCCGGCCGGGCGACCACCAGCGAGATCAGGTCGAACTGGCCGCGTGCGGGCGCGGTGCGCCCCCCGGTCATCGTGTACGGCCGGGCGACCGGGCCCGCGTCGTCGTCGTACCACGCCTCGTCAGTGCCGCCGCTGGTGTGCACCAGTGTCCCCGATCGTCACCGAGGAGGCCGGCCCCAGAGTGATCGGCAGGTGCCGTTCGGCCTGCCCCACGAAGAGCGCCACCTCGTACGCCATGTCGCCGACCTCGACGTCGTCACCGGCGATCCGCACGGTGAGGATGGTCCCGTTCGGGATGGTGGCGATGAACAGGAACGCCCGCGACATCTGCACCACGACCTGGCGCAGCCGACCCGCGTCGCAGGTGCGGGTGGCGGCCAGCCCCAACGCGATCAGGCCGGCGACCACGCCGGAGATCTGTTCGGCCAGTTTGTCCCCCACCCGCCGCGAGCCGCCGAGCGGCAGCCCGTCCGGCGAGAGCACCACGGCGAACTCCGCGCCGTGCACCCGGTCGACCAGGCTGTTCAGGGCGTCGGTCAGGCCGTCCTCGGTGACCACTGCAGACGTCATTGATGTCTCCTTGCTGTTCTCGCGACTGGCATCTCGACAGTGTCGAGGCTGGTCCTGCCGCGTTCCGGGCCGATCGGCCCGGGTTGGCGGACCCGCGTCGGCAACGCCCCGTCGCCGCTCGGGCCGGGCAGGTCGGTGTCGGTGCGGGCTGGTGGGTACGGGGTGTCAGGTGGTGCGCCGGCCGGTGCGCGGCCGGTGTCGGTGACCGTGACCAGCCGGGCGGGTAGGAGCACGATCGCGGCCGTTCCGCCGCGCCGGCTGGGGCGCAGCGAGACGTGGGCGCCGCAGCGGCCGGCCAGGACGGCGGCGGCGTACCAACCGGTGAGGCCGGCGAGCGGGCCGTCAGGTGGCGGGTTGCCGAACAGGTGGTTCGCCTCGGCCAGCGTGGCGGCGTCCAGGCCAGGCCCGTCGTCGACGACGACGACCGCGCACCCCTGCGGTCGGTGCTCGCCGCTGACCCGGACGGTGGTGTCCGCACCGGAGAAGACCAACGCGTTCTCGATCAGCTCCGCCAGCAGGTGGATGACGTCCGTGACGGCCGGCCCCGCGAGCGACCACGGCCAGTGCGGCGCGATCAGGACGCGGTGGTAGTCCGGCACCTCGGCGACCGCGCCGCGCGCCACGTCGAGCAGTGGCACCGGGCGTCGCCAGCGGCGGGCGG
>NZ_JAGPXZ010000895.1:0-2245 GCF_018070305.1 Micromonospora sp. M51
ACCTCGGTGGGCCGGCGGCGCAGCGCCGCGACGAACGCCGCGTCGGAGAACTCCGGGTCCATCGGGTCGCGGGCGATGTGTGCGATCTCGTCGGGCAACTCGGCGCCGCCCTCGCTCACCGAGAGCCCACCGAACGTGCGCTGGTCGACGAAGCGCAGCTCCGGGCCGTCGTCGCTGAACCGGAACCGGACCCGCAGGTGGGTCTCGTCCACTGTGCCGGGTGGCTGGAGCAGCAGCTGACCCGACATGCCGAGGTGCCCGACGATCGCGTCACCGCTGTCCAGTGGCAGCCACAGGTACTTACCGCGACGGCGGGCGTCCAGCACCGTCCGGCCGGCGAGCACGTCGGCGAAGTGCACGTCGCCGGGAGCGTGCCGGCGGACCGCACGCGGATGACGGACCTCGACCGAGGCGATCCGCCGGCCGACGACCCACTGGGCCACCCCCTGCCGGACGGTCTCCACCTCGGGCAGCTCAGGCACGCGCCGGCCCCGTCTCGTGGCCGTCGGCGCCTCCGGCCGGCAGCGCCTGCGCCAGGTGGTCGGCCTGCTCGGCCGAAGCGGCCCGCTCGGCACGCTCCAGCGGCCCGAACGGCTCACCCCGGTCGGCCGCGTCGTCCCGGTCGGTCGGCTGGTTCTGGCGGTCGTCGCCGGCCCGACCATCCTGGCCATCGTCGCCGTTCTGGTCGTTCTGCTCGGCGAGCGTGCGCCAGGCGGCCTCGGCGGCCCGCTGCTCGGCCTCCTTCTTGCTGCGCCCCTCCGCGCCGCCGTACCGGTTGCCGGCCACCACCACCCAGGCGGTGAACGTCTTGAGGTGATCCGGGCCGGTGCCCTCGATGCGGTACTCCGGCACGCCCAGCCCGAGCGCCGCCGTCAACTCCTGGAGACTGGTCTTCCAGTCCAGGGCGGCGCCGCGACCGGCCGACTCGGCCATCAGCGGGTCGAAGAGCCGGTGGATGACGATCCCCGTGGTGTCCAGGCCGTACTGCAGGTAGATCGCGCCGAGCAGCGCCTCCAGCGTGTCGGCGAGGATGCTCGCCTTGTCCCGGCCACCGGTCGTCTCCTCACCCTTGCCGAGCAGCAGGTACGCGCCGAGCCCCTCCGGGCCCAGACCGCGGGCCACGTCGGCGAGCGCCCGCATGTTGACCACGCTGGCCCGCAGCTTGGCGAGTTGCCCCTCGGGCAGATCCGGGTGGTTGTGGAAGAGCGCCGTGGTGATCACCACGCCGAGCACCGAGTCGCCGAGGAACTCCAGCCGCTCGTTGGTGGGCAGCCCGCCGTTCTCGTACGCGTACGACCGGTGGGTCAACGCGCGCTGGAGCAGCTCGGGTTCCAGGCTCACGCCGAAGGCGGCTTCCAGGTGACCGACGGACGCCCGCCGCCGCTTGTCGTTGCTCATGTGCGTACCTCGGTGTCGGTGGAGCGATCGGTGCGATTCGTCGCGGCGTTGCCGTCGAGCAACGCGGAGACCAGATCGGTGGCGCGCCGCCGCCACAGGTGGGCGGCGAGAGCTATGCCGGAGGCGACGTCGTCGGCGCGGGCGGACCCGTGGCAGACGACCACCGTCCCGACGACACCCAACAGGGCCGCCGCGCGGGGGGCGCCGCCCTGCGCGGGTGGGCCGCCGGCCATCGCGTACGCGCCCTCAATGGCCTTCAGCAGCACGTTACCGGTGAACCCGTCGGTGACGACGACATCGGCGCGCGCGCCGAGGGCCACGTCGAACCCCTCGACCAGACCGACGTAGTGCGCCCCACCGGGCAGCGGTTCGACGGCGAGCAGCGGGTCGGTGGCGCGGCGAACCCGGTCGCCCTTGCCGGCCTCGGTGCCGACCGAGAGCAGCCCGACCCGGGGCGCGGCGATCGAGTGGGCCACCGCCGCGTAGGCGGCGCCGAGCACGGCGTGCCGGGCGAGGGTGGCCGGGCGGGGTTCCAGGGAGCCGCCGACATCGAGCAACACGACCGGCCCCGCCACGGCGGGCAGGGTGGCGGCCAGCTCAGGTTGGCGGCTCTCCGGTGACCGGCCGGCGTCGGAGGGAGCCGGAGCACCGGGCGAATGCCAGGATGCGCGCGCCGCCCGACCTGGGGTCGGGGGCGTCACTCGGCGTCCAGGTCAGACCTCGAGAACCTGGCGGCCGTTGTAGGTGCCGCAGACGGAGCAGGCGGCGTGCGGCAGCTTCGGGGACTTGCACTGCGGGCACGCAACGGTCGCGACCACGGTCGCCTTCCAGTTCGCCCGGCGGGACC
>NZ_JAGPXZ010000896.1:0-2243 GCF_018070305.1 Micromonospora sp. M51
GGCGTAGCGGACGGCGGCCGGGTTGGCGCCGAAGAAGATCGGCGCGGGGGAGACCTGACCGTCCACCACTGTCATGCTCACCGACAGGTGGTGGCCTTCGAGTCGCCACGCCCAGCGGTCGTCGCGCGCCGGGTCGCCGAACACGGCCACCCAGTAGTCGGCGCTGTGCCGCCCGCGCTGCCAGCCCTCAGCCCGGTCCAGCACCTCCTCCAGGGAGATGATGGCCATGGCCTGCGCGTACGCCGAGGGGCTGAGCGCGGTGGCCAGCAGCCGGTGCGCGGCCTTGCGGGCGGTGACGTCGAGGTCGGCGAGGCAGACGCCCGGTCGGGGGCGGGGCCGGTATTCCAGCCAGCGGCGGGCCGCCTCGTCGTCGAACGAGTGCGCGGCGCGCTCGCGGGCGGCGGGGTCGAGCGCGGTCAGCAGCGCGGTGCCGGCGGCCCGCATCTGCTCCGGCAGGGGATCTTCCACCGCCCCTGTATACCGCCAGGCCGGGCCGGTGTCAGCCGACGCGCAGCAGCTCGGTCATCTCCGGCAGGTCGAAGAAGCGCGCGGTTTCGAGGGCCGACGGGTTGCCGTGTGCCGGGTCGGCGCCGGCGGCGAGCAGCGCGCGGACCGCTTCGGTGCTGCTGCGGAAGACCGCCGCGGCCAGCGCGGTCTGACCCCGGTCGTTGGCCCGGGTGTGGTCGGCGCCGCGGCTGAGCAGGGCGGCCACCGTGTCCGGGTGGGAGTGGTACGCGGCGAGGATGAGCAGCGTGTCGCCCTTGTCGTTGGTGAGGTTGACCGGCAGGCCGGCGTCGAGTTGTGCCGCCAGTTCGTCGGTGGAGCCGGCCCGGGCCAGGTCGAACATCCGGTGCGCGAACGCCAGCGTCTCGGCGTCGAGGTCCTCGGTCACCGCCCCAGGTTAGTCGCACCGCTGCTGATAGGTTGCTCGGCCGGCGCGCTGGGGGAGGGATCCGATGGGTGAGACGGTGTACGTGGGCAACGCGGGTGTCGACGGCGCCACCAACGCCGGTTGGCTGCTCGGGCATTTCGCTCCGCCGGGGGAGATCCGGCACAGCACCGACGTCGAGGTGAAGTGGGGTGTGCATCCGCCCGGGCAGGCGCGGTCGCGGTGGGCGACCGGCGAGCTGCGCACCACGCTGCTCGTCCTCGTCGAGGGGTGTTTCCGGGTGGAGCTGCCGGACCGGACGGTACGGCTGGCCGCGCCGGGCGACTACGTGGTGTGGGCTCGTGGGGTGGACCATTCCTGGTTCGCCGAGAGCGCGTCGGTGGTGTTGACAGTGCGGTGGCCGTCGTTGCCGGGCTACCGGGTGGACCCGCCCGTGCTGCGCTGATCGACCCGTGGGGCTGACCGGCGTCCCAACAGGCGGAATTACCTACTAAACCTATAGGCTTTGCCGTCTAGAGTACGAGGGCACCCCGCCGAACGACCCGCGAGGAACCGCCATGACGCACCACCGTCCGGAGCCCGACCTGCTCACCGTTGCCGCCGGGTGGGCCGACCCGGCCGGCTGGCCGGTGGCGCTGCGGTTCGACCCCGCCGAGCGCTGGTACGCCCGCCTCGCCGTCACCGACGAGCACGAGGTGTGGGCGCTGAGCTGGCTGCCCGGGCAGGGCACCGACCTGCACGACCACGGCGGCTCCTCCGGAGCGTTCCGGGTGGTCGCCGGCGTGCTCACCGAGGAGACGGTCAGCGCCGGCCGCCTCCGCCCCCGACTGCTGCCCGCCGGTGCCGGCCGGCGCTTCGGCCCCCGGCACGTGCACCAGGTGACCAACCGGGGCGCGGACCCGGCGGTCAGCGTGCACGTCTACCGACCGGCACTGCTGCGCATGACCCGCTACCACCTGCGGGACGGTCGGCTGCGGGTCGCCGAGATCGCCGAGGCCGGCCGGTCCTGGTAGGTCGGCGCACCGAGATCCCCTGTCACCGGAAGGAACCGAGAATGCAGATGACCGCCGAGCACTGTCCCGCCCCCGTGCCGCCGCCGGGCTCCCGGGGCATCGACGAGATCCTGGCCGCCGCCCGGGCCCGGCTGCGCCGACTGGACCCGGAGCGGGCGCACCTGGCGTACCGGAGCGGTGCGCTGCTGGTCGACATCCGCCCGGCCGCCCAGCGGGCCGCGCACGGCGTGGTGCCGGGCTCGCTCATCGTCGAGCGCAACGTGCTGGAGTGGCGCTTCGACCCGCGCTGCCCAGCCCGGCTGCCGCAGGCCGTCGACTACGACGTACCGGTGGTGATCCTC
>NZ_JAGPXZ010000897.1:0-2242 GCF_018070305.1 Micromonospora sp. M51
CGCGGTGCGGCTCGTGCCGGCCCGCCGGCAGGTCGCGATCGCCGGGGTGCGGGGCGATCTCCGCCCACTCAGCCGGGTCGGGCGCGTTCACCGGCTGACCTCCCGCACGAACGAGGCGTCCACGACCGGCGCTCGCGCGGCGCGCGGCGGGGCATCGACGAGGGTACGGAGCCGGGCACGCGCACGCGACAGTCGGGACCGCACCGTGCCGACCGGAACGCCCAGCGCCTCCGCCGCGGACTCGTAGTCGAGGCCCTCCCACAGGCACAGGGTCAGCACCTCACGCTCGGGCCGGCGCAGCCGGGCCAACGCATCGAGCGCGGCGGCGATGCGTCGGCGGTCGTCGAGTCGGCCGGCGACCTCGTCGGCGTGGTCGGGCACCGTGAGGTCGGCGGCGATCAGCGCGGCGGCCACCCTGCGGTAGCGGCGGTTGCTGCGGGTGTGGTTGCGGGCCTCGTTGGTGGCGATGCCGAGCAGCCAGGGACGCAGCGACCCACCCTCCTCGGCGACACGCTCCCGGGAACGCCAGGCTTGCAGGTACGTGGCGGCCATGACGTCCTCCGCCGTGGCCCAGTCGGCGGTCAGCCGGAACGCGTGGTTGTACACCGAGCGCGCGTACGCGTCGAACAGCTCGGCGAACGCGCCGGGATCACCGGCTCGCACCCGGGCGCGCAGACTCGACTCCATGACCATCTTCTGTCCGTCGGACGGTGCTGGTTCCGACGGACCGGCCCGTTGATCAGTTACGGCCCGACGATAGCCACCGGCATGGACGCGCCGCCAACGACGGGGTGAACAGGCGCTGTCACGCCTCGCGGTCGTCGATTGACGGGAAATCGACGTACTGGTATCTGTTAATACAGTTTCCTGATGCTCGCGGTGCCCGCCGGGGCCGAACTTCCGCGCCGGGTCACCGACCGGCCGGCGGCACGCCGCCCCTTCCCCGAGGAACACCATGGTTCACCAGAGAACAGCCGCATCCGTCGTGGGAGCCCTGCTGATCGGCGTCGCCGCCGTCGGCTACGGCGTACCGTCGGCGAGCGCCGCGACCGCCGGCCCGATCACCGGCCTCGGCGGCAAGTGCATCGACGTGGCCGGCGCCAACCCGGCCAACGGCACAGCCGTCCAGCTCTACGACTGCAACGGCAGCGCGGCCCAGACGTGGACCGTCGGCAACACCGACACCTCGATCCGGGCACTCGGCAAGTGCCTCGACGTGACCGCCGCGTCGACCGCCAACGGCGCCAAGGTGCAGCTGTACGACTGCAACAACACCGGCGCCCAGAAGTGGACCGCCAGCAACGGCGCCCTGGTCAACTCCGGCTCCGGCAAATGCCTCGACGTCACCGACCGGAGCACCGCGAACGGCGCCCGGTTGCAGATCTGGACCTGTGGCGGCACCACGAACCAGCGGTGGACCCTGCCGGGCGGCGGCACCCCCACCCCCACGCCCACCAACCCGAGCGGCACCAACCTCGACGACCCGGCGAAGAAGGACGTCGCCATGCAACTCGTCTCGGCCGCGGAGAACTCGTCGCTCGACTGGCGCGCGCAGTTCTCCTACATCGAGGACATCGGTGACGGGCGCGGCTACACCGCCGGCATCATCGGCTTCTGCTCCGGCACCGGCGACATGCTCGAACTGGTCGAGGCGTACACCCGCACCAAGCCAGGCAACGTGCTCGCCGGCTACCTACCGGCGCTGCGCACCGTCAACGGCACCCCGTCGCACTCCGGCCTCGACCCCAACTTCCCCCGCGACTGGCGGACCGCCGCCACCGACCCGGTCTTCCAGGCCGCCCAGGAGGCCGAACGCGACCGGGTCTACTTCAACCCATCGGTACGCGACGGCAAGAACGACCAGGTCCGGGCGCTCGGCCAGTTCGCCTACTACGACGCGGCGGTCATGCACGGGTACGAGGGCATGCGTCAGATCCGCAGCCGCGCCCTGAACCGGGCCAAGCCGCCGGCCCAGGGCGGCGACGAGCGGACCTGGCTCAACGCCTTCCTCGACGAGCGGGTCATCGAGATGAAGAAGGAGGCGGCCCACTCGGACACCTCCCGCGTCGACACCGCCCAGCGGGTGTTCCTCAACAACGGCAACTTCAACCTGAACACCCCGCTGGTGTTCGCCGTCTACGGCGACCAGTTCCGCATCGGGTAGGGCCTGTTTCATAAGGGCGGTCGAGCCGAGGCGGAGTCCGGGCGGCGATCCGGCGAGGCGCGGTTTCGTCCGGATACC
>NZ_JAGPXZ010000898.1:0-2242 GCF_018070305.1 Micromonospora sp. M51
TACTGGGATCGCGCGGACCGGGTGGCGCAGCGACTGCCGCAGGGCTTCTACCAGCCGCAGACGTCGTTCTCGCAGGTCATCATGGGCGCTCACGCGGTGACCGTGGCGGTGGAGTTGCAGAAGTCGGGTGAGGCGGTTCGGCAGGCACGCCGCCACGATTCGGCGGCGATTCCGTCGAGGCCGCGCCGGGCACGCCATCTCATCGAGGTCGCGCGGGCGCACTACGGCAAGGACGACAAGGAAACGGCCGTGGCGACCCTCCGTCAGGCGTACGAGTCGGCCCCGGAGACGATCCGCTTCAACGGGTACGCCCGACAGATCACCCTGGACCTGCTCGACGGCCCGCGGTCCACCCGCGATGATGCCCGTGACCTCGCGGTGAAGGTTGGCCTGGTCTCGTGATCTAGGGGGTAGGAACCTTACCCATTCCGCACTGCGACGGTACGTAGCGTCGCCCTCACGGGATGCGGCGGGCGGTGCGGCAATCGCCTGGTCGCCGCGTCCCCCTCAGGAGAGGGCGATGATGCCGCCCTCCTGATCGACGAGGGAGGGCGCATGCGGCGCGTCTCGTACGACGAGTACCTCTCGGCCACCGCGTTGACTTTTGCCCGGCGGCATCGGCCGGTGTGGTCGTGGCAGCTCTGGCGGCGCATCTGCCGCTGCGGAGCCGACCTGCCCTGTCGCGGCCGGCACCGGATTCCGATCAGTCGGGGTCACTGGCCGCAGGTGGGTGAGGAGTGAACGGCGGCCAGGAGCAGGCGATCATCGCGGTGCACGTCCGAGGGCTGGACGGCATGTGTGTTGGTTGCCGGGCGTGGTGGGCACGGCTCACGCCGTACCCGTGCTGGCAGGTGGACTGGGCGACCAGCCGGCAGGCACGGGCGATCACGGATCGCTTCCTGGCGGGTGTGCGGTGACCGTGCACGGTCCGGTCATGCCGATCTGGAGCTGCGGAGGCTGCGGCCTGCCCTGGCCCTGCCGGACCCGCAAGCGCGAGCTGCGGGCGGAGTATGCGGATGCCCCCGTGTCGCTGACTCTCTACCTCGGGTCCTACCTCGTGCAGGCGACCGAGGACATGCCGTGGACACCGGCCGGGGTGCTGCACCGCCGGTTCCTCGGCTGGACCAGGGATGCCGACCTGCCGAATCCAGCAGTGCAGCAACAGTGCCGGTCCGCCCGAGCCGAGCCCTAGTCGACCGACGCCCTGGCCGGACCCGTGCCGCCACCCGGCCTGTGCTTGTGTCGCGGCCGGATACCCTGAGCCGCGGTGTCGCGCACCACGTGAGCAGAGGAGTCGATGCGGGGATGACGACCGGGCGACCGATCCCGACCCAGGACGACGTGCTCGGATACTTCGACACGCTGTCGAACTGGGGACGGTGGGGCGACGACGACGAGCGCGGAACGCTGAACCACATCACCGACGACGTGCGGCTGGCGGCGGCGCGGGCCGTACGCCACGGCAGAAGCGTGTCCTGCGCGTGGGAGGTCGCCGTACCGGGCGACATGGACCGGTCGACGACGGTCTGCCCGTGCGCCGCCGACATGCCGGGCGCCGAGAACATGCCGGCGCACTTCCACGCCGACCGGCACTGGGGTTTCTCATCCGAGCGGCTCGGCATCACGTTCCACGGCAACACCCTCACCCACCTCGACTCGCCGTGCCACATCTTCTGGGACGGCGCCCTGTACAACGGACGGCCGCACTCGTCTGTCGACGCCGCGACGGGTTCGGCGTGGGCGGCCGTCACGGCGGCGGCGGACGGGATCGTCACCCGGGGTGTCCTGCTGGACGTGGCGGCGGCCCGCGATGTGCCATGGTTGACGCCGGGGCAGGGGGTGTTTCCCGACGATCTCGACGAGGCCGAGCGTCGCCAGGGCGTGCGGGTGCGACCCGGCGACGCGGTCCTTCTGCGTACCGGCTACGGCCGCTTCCGGCACGAGAACGGCGCGGCCAGCGGTTTCACCCAGGCGGGCTGGCACGCGTCCTGCCTGCCGTGGCTGCACGAACGCGGCGTCGCGCTGATCGGCGCCGACACCCCCCAGGACGTTCAGCCTTCGGGGTACGACGCCGTGTTGATGCCGGTCCACGCCGTGAGCCTCGTGGCGATGGGCCTGTGGCTGCTCGACAACTGCGACCTGGAGGCGTGCGCGGCGACGGCCACCGAGTTCGGCCAGTGGGATTTCCAACTGGCGGTCGCGCCGGTCCGTTTCGCCGGCACGTCCGGCAGCCCGGTCAACC
>NZ_JAGPXZ010000899.1:0-2225 GCF_018070305.1 Micromonospora sp. M51
CGGTGATCCCGACGCCGAGCTCGCGGGCCGTCGGCAGGATGTCGGTCTCCGGGTTGCGGGAGATCAGCGAGTATTCGATCTGCAGGTCGGTGATCGGGTGCACGGCGTGCGCCCGGCGCAGGGTTTCCGCGCTCACCTCGGACAGACCGATGTGGCGGATGTGGCCGGCCTTGACCAGCTCGGCGAGGGTGCCGACCACGTCCTCCACCGGGACGTCCGGGGAAAGCCGGGCCGGGCGGTAGATGTCCACGTGGTCGGTGCCGAGACGGCGCAGGGTGTACGCCAGGAAGTTCTTGATCGCGGCGGGGCGGACGTCGACGCCGTTCCAACCGCCCTCGATGTCGCGCAGAGCGCCGAACTTCACGCTGATCAGGGCGTTGTCGCGGTTGCGGCCGCGCAACGCGTCGCGCAGCAGCAGCTCGTTGTGCCCCATGCCGTAGAAGTCGCCGGTGTCCAGCAGGGTGATGCCGGCGTCCAGTGCGGCGTGGATGGTGGCGATGCTCTCGGCCTCGTCGGTGGCGCCGTAGAGGTCCGACATGCCCATCAGGCCGAGCCCGAGCGCGGAGACGGTGGGGCCGGTGGTGCCGAGGGTGCGGGTGTTCATGGGGTGTTCCTCTCACCTGGGTGACGCGTTGAGCGTACACCTTTCGGATGACAGATTTCAGATTCTGTCACCAGAGATTCGCAGGAACCCCGACGACGGAGGACTTTTCTGGTGGTTTGCTACTCGCCGTCTGTTCGGCGGTCACGCTTGCGCTGGGACTGGCGCTTCTTCTCGGCCAGCCGGCGCTCCTTCGCCCCACGGGACGGGCGGGTCGCTCGACGGGCCGGTGGTGGGGGCGCGGCGGCCTCCCGTAGCAGGGCGGTCATCCGTGCCCGGGCCGCCTCCCGGTTGGCCAGCTGGGCCCGGTGCTCGCTGGCGGCGATCGTCAGCACCCCGTCGACGAGGCGGTTGGCCAGCCGGGCCAGCGCCCGCGACCGCAGCCAGTCGGGCACGGTGGGCGAGTTGGCCAGGTCGTAGCTGAGCTCGACGCGGGAGTCAGCGGTGTTCACGCCCTGCCCGCCCGGCCCAGACGAGCGGGAGAACCGCTCCCGCAGCTCTGCGGCGGGGACGACCCACCGGTCGGTCACCCGCAGTCCGTCGTCCACGCCCCGAGGCTAACCCGCCACGGCCTGCCGGGGCTATCGGTGCGGAGGCTCGCTCTGGGTCGGGGACTGGCTGGGCGCCGTCCCGGCGGTCTCCTCGTCGGAACCGACCGCCGCGTACGCCACCGCGCCGAAGAGCAGCAGCCCGATCACCGCCGCCTTCACGGCGACCCCACGGATCAGCGCCCAGGCGCCCCTGCGGGCGCCCGGCACCGATTTCTTGACGGTCTGGTAGTCGTTCCACCCGCGTCGTGCCCGGGCGTACGCCGACCCCACTGCACATCCGATGACCAGCCCCACCAGCAGGAGGACCGTGAGAATAGGACGCTCCACCTCCGCCAGTATCCATACCGACCGTAATATTTCCATGGTCCGATGCCGTCGGGCCGGATATCTGACAGTGGCAGCCCCCGGCAGGGGCGTTCGGGCAGCTCAGCCACCCTTGCCGATGATCGTGTCCGCGGTCTGCTGCACCTGGTCGATCGGGATGGCGAAACCGATGCCGATCGAGCCGTTCCCGTCGATGGTGGCGATGGCGGTGTTCACCCCGACCACCTCACCACGGGCGTTGACCAGTGGCCCACCGGAGTTGCCCGGGTTGATGGACGCGTCGGTCTGCACCGCGCTGTGCCGGTTGTTGCCGAGGCGTACCTCGCGGTCCAGGGCGCTGACGATGCCAGCGGTGACCGTCCCCGCCAGCCCGAGCGGCGAACCCACCGCGAGCACCGGCTCACCGACCCGGGTCGCGCCCGGCTTGGCCAGGGGCAACGGGGTGAGACCGGCCGACGCCGGCACCTTCAGCACCGCCAGGTCACTGCGCGGCTCCCGCCCGACCACCTCGGCGGCGAACCGACGCCCGTCGGGCAGCTCCACTGTCACCGGACCGCCACCACCCTTGGCCAGGATGTGGTCGTTGGTGATCAGGTGCTGCTGGTCGTCCACGGCGAAGCCGGAGCCGGTCGCGGACCCGCTGCTCGCGCCGCCGGCCAGCACCGACACCACCCCCGGCACGGTCCGCTCGGCCGCCGTGACCAGCTCGGCCGGCACCGGGGCGGCGGACGCGGCCGCCGGCCCACCAG
>NZ_JAGPXZ010000009.1:0-27240 GCF_018070305.1 Micromonospora sp. M51
GCCTCGGCGACCACGCGTACCGCACGCCGGTCAGCTCGATCAAGTCGATGATCGGCCACTCGCTCGGTGCGATCGGCTCCATCGAGATCGCGGCGTCGGCCCTGGCGATCAAGCACGGCGTGGTGCCGCCGACAGCCAACCTGCACGAACGCGACCCGGAGTGCGACCTCGACTACGTGCCGCTGACCGCGCGCGAGCAGCAGACCGACGTGGTGTTGAGCGTGGGCAGCGGGTTCGGCGGCTTCCAGAGCGCGATGCTCCTGGCGCGTGTGGCATGACCACTGTCGTCACCGGAGTCGGGGTGGCCGCGCCCAACGGGTTGGGACGCGACGCCTTCTGGGCGGCCACCGTCGCCGGGGTGGGTGGCATCGGGCCGATCAGCCGTTTCGACCCCTCGGGTTACCCGGCGCAGCTGGCCGGCGAGGTTCCCGGATACGAGGCGGCCGAGCACATCCCGAGCCGGTTGATGGCGCAGACCGATCACATGACCCGGTTGTCGCTGACGGCGGCGCAGTGGGCCCTGGCCGACGCGTCCGTCGACCCGTCGGCGCTGCCCGAGTTCGGCATGGGTGTGGTCACGGCCAGCGCGTCGGGTGGTTTCGAGTTCGGCCACCGTGAGCTGGAGAAGCTCTGGAGCAAGGGCTCCGAGCACGTCAGCGCCTACCAGTCGTTCGCCTGGTTCTACGCCGTCAACACCGGTCAGATCTCGATCCGTCACGGGATGCGGGGGCCGACCGGGGTGCTCGTCACCGAGCAGGCGGGTGGGCTCGACGCGGTGGCGCAGGCCCGGCGACAGGTGCGCAAGGGCGTGCAGCTCGTGATGACCGGTGGGGTCGACGCGTCGCTCTGCCCGTGGGGTTGGACGGCCCAGCTCGCCAACGGCCTGCTCAGCACCGGGCGGGATCCGGCCACGGCGTTCCTGCCGTTCGATGCCAACGCGTCGGGTTACGTGCCCGGCGAGGGCGGGGCGATCCTCGTGCTGGAGGACGCGGACGCGGCGGCCCGGCGCGGAGCCGCCGTCTACGGGGTGATCGCCGGGTACGGCGCGACGTTCGACCCCCGGCCCGGCTCCGGCCGCCCGTCGGGTCTGCGTCGGGCGGCCGAGATGGCAGTGTCCGACGCCGGTCTCACGCCAGCCGACATCGACGTCGTCTTCGCCGACGGCGCCGGGGTCGCGGAGCTCGACCGTGTCGAGGCCGAGGCGATCAGCGCCGTCTTCGGCCCCCGAGGGGTGCCGGTGACCGCGCCCAAGACGATGACCGGCCGGCTCTACTCGGGCGGGGCGGCGCTCGACCTGGTCTCCGCGCTGTTGTCGATCCGACACGGCGTCATCCCGCCCACCACCAACATCCGCCAGCCGGCCGAGGGCCTGCGACTCGACCTGGTACGCGACGTCGCGCGGGAGACACCCGTACGCGCGGCGCTCGTGCTCGCCAGGGGCTACGGCGGGTTCAACGCGGCCATGGTCGTGACCGACGAAAGGAATGGACGATGACCGACGCCAGCCTCGCCGCCGTCGCCAACTTGGACGAGCAGCAGGCACTTGACCTGCGTGAACGGCAGATCGCGGTGCTGGGAAGCGCCAAACAGATCGCCAACGTGATCTATGTGGTCACCGAGCTGGGCGTCGCCGACCTGCTCGTGAACGGGCCGGTGCCGGTCGCCCAACTGGCGGCGGCGACCGAGTCACACGAGGACGCGCTGCGCCGCATCCTCCGCGCCGCCGCGGCGGTCGGCATCTTCGACGAGCAGGAGGACGGGTCGTTCGCGCTGACGCCGCTCGGCGAGGGGCTGACGTCGGCCCGGATCGGCGGGCTGCGGCCGATGGTGCAGTTCAGCGGCGCCGACTTCAACCGCCTCCCGTACGCGGAGATCCTGCACAGTGTCCGGACCGGCGAGCCTGCCTTCAACAAGGTCTTCGGCATGGGCTTCTACGACTACCTGCAGGCCCACCCGGAGGCCAACCGGTTCTTCGAGGGCTTCATGGCCCACTGGAGCCGGCGGCTCGCCGACCGGTTCGCGACGGAGTTGGCGCCCGAGCGGTTCGGCCGGATCGCCGACATCGGTGGCAGCAACGGTTACTTCCTGGCCAAGATGCTCCAGCGCCACCCCGAGGGCACCGGCGTCCTCTTCGACCTGCCCGAGGTGGTGGCCGACGCCGAACCGCTGCTCAAGGAGCTCGGGGTCACCGAGCGCGTCGAGGTGCGCGGCGGCGACTTCTTCACCGACGAGCTGCCGGCCGGTGCCGACGCGTACATCCTGAAGTCGATCGTCCACAACTGGCCGGACGACACCTGCGTCACGCTGCTGCGTCGGATCCGGGCGGCGATCGGCGACGCCGACTCCCGCCTGATCGCGATCGACCAGATCGTGCCGCCCCGCAACCAGTGGGACCACGCCAAGATCATCGACATCGACATGCTGGTGCTCTTCGGCGGCAAGGAGCGCGACCTCCGCGAGTGGCAGGCGCTGTTCACCGCGTCCGGTTTCGAGCTGGTCAACACCCCCGCGTCCCGCGGCTGGGCCCTGCTCGAAGCGCGTCCGATCTAGGAAAGGAAGCCCGCAATGGCACACATCGGCATCGACCAGCCGGTCGTGACGATGGTCAACGTCTTCACCGTCGAGCCGGCCAACCAGCAGAAGCTCGTCGACATCCTGATCGAGGCGACCGACACGGTGATGTCCAAGGTGGACGGGTTCGTGTCGGCGAACATCCACGCCAGCCTCGACGGCACCCGGGTCGTCAACTACGCGCAGTGGAAGAGCGAGGAGCACTTCACCGCGATGCTGCAGAACCCCGAGGTCCATCCGCACTTCGGCGAGGTACGCGCGATCGCCACGCCGGAACGCCACCTCTACAAAGTCGTCTACACGGAGGACGCTCATGTCTGACGGAAGCACCGACGTCCTGATCGTCGGCGGTGGCCCGGTCGGCCTGTCGACCGCGCTCTTCCTGGCCCGTAAGGGGATCCGGCCGATCCTGGTCGAACGTCGGCCCCGGCTGTCGACGATCCCCCGCGCGACCGGTCTGCACGCCCGCACGGTGGAGATCTTCCGCACCGTCGGCCTGGAGCCGGCCGTGCAGGAGGCCGGCATGAAGATCGTCGGGCCGGGCGCCGAACTCGACCTCGTCCGCGCCGGCCGCGCCACGCCACTGGTCATGCTCGGCGCCCAGTCGCTGGCCGACCTCCACAAGTCGTTCGTCATGGAGGCCCACGACGTCGACTACGACGCGTTCACCCCGAGCTGGCCGATCTGGTGCGGCCAGGACCACTACGAGCCGCTGCTCTTCGACGCCGCCGTCGAAGCGGGCGCGGAGATCCGCTTCCAGAACGAGCTGGTCGGGCTGGTCCAGGACTCCGACGGCGTGACAGCGACAGTCAACGACAACGGCACCACCCGCACGATCCGGGCGCGTTACGTCGTCGCGGCCGACGGCGTGAAGAGCCCCGTCCGCGACATGCTCCAGATCGGAAACCGCAGCAACGGTGTCGCCGGGAACTTCGTCAGCATCATCTTCCGCGCCAAGGTCGACCTGCCCGACACCGCACCACGGTTCACCCTGATCTACCTGATGAACCAGCTGGCCCAGGGCCTGCTGCTCTTCATCGAGCCGGGGCGGTGGATGTTCGGCGTCAACTACTACCCCGAGCGGGGGCAGTCGCCGGCCGACTTCACGCCGGAGCGCTGCGTCGAGCTGGCCCGGATCGCCGCCGGCGACCCCGAGCTGGAGGTGGAGGTCGAGTCGGCCCAGCCCTGGGACGCGCGGCACATGGTCGCCGACGCGTACCGGTCGGGGCGGGTCTTCCTCGCCGGCGACGCCTGTCACGCGCATCCCCCGGCCGGTGGCTTCGGCGTCAACGCCGGCATACAGGACGCGCACAACCTGGCGTGGAAGCTCGCCGAGGTGCTCCAGGGGCACGCCGACGAGAGCCTGCTCGACTCCTACGAGGCCGAGCGTCGTCCGGTCGGCGCGGCCACCGCCGACCAGGCGTGGATGCTGTTCCGCACCCGGGGGCAGCTCGCCGACGAGGACAAGGCCGCCTATCGGGACTTCGTCATCGTGACGATGGGCTACCGCTACACCTCGAACGCGATCGTCGGCGCGCCCGCCGACACCGAGCTGCTGCCCCGCGAGCTGAGCTTCACCGGCCAACCCGGATCGCGCGCGCCGCACGGCTGGGTCGACCACCACGGCAGCCGGGTCTCCACGATCGACGTGCTGACCGAGGGCTGGACGCTGGCCACCGCACCCGGCGACGACACGTGGCTCGCGGCGGCCGAGACCGTCGCCTCGCAGACCGGCGTCCCGATCCGGGCACTGACCGCCGGCCCCGACGGCGACCTCGCCGACGACGGCTCGTGGCTCGCCAGCTGTGGCGTCGGCACCGGCGGCGCGCTGCTGGTACGCCCCGACGGCATCGTCGCCTGGCGCAGTGCCGGCCCGGTGGACGACAAGGCGCAGACCCTGGCCGCCGCCCTGGCCACGATCCTGCGGGGGGCGTGAGCAGATGTCCTACCGCGCCCTCATGGTCATGCGGATGGCCCCCGGTCACGCCGACGCCGTCGCCGAGCTCTTCGCCGAACACGACAAGGGCGACATGCCCCACGTCGTCGGCATCTCGCGGCGCACCCTCTTCCGCTACCAGGACCTCTACATGCACCTGCTCGAGGCGGACACCGACGTCTTCGACAAGCTCCTCGCGGCCCGTGCCCGCGCGGACTTCCAGGAGGTCAACCGCCGCCTCTCGGCCTACCTGCAGCGCTACGCGCCGGACAGCATGACCGAGCTGCAGGACTCGTTGGCCACGCCCTTCTACACCTGGAGCCCCGAGACAGGGAGCATCACGTGACGCTGACCCGCCGCGACATCAACGAGATGATGCAGGCATACAAGAAGACGAGCCTGCTGCGTACCGGCGTCGAGCTGGGCGTCTTCGACGCCCTGGCCGCGGGCCCGGCGACGGCCGGTGGGCTCGCCCCGAAGCTCGGCATCCACCCGCGCGGCGCGCGCATCCTGCTCGACGCGCTCACCGCGATCCGGCTCACCGACCGGACCGGCGAGCACTTCTCGCTCACCCCGGCGGCCGCCGACCACCTGGTCAGCACCCGTCCCGACTACCTGGGCGGGATGGTCAAGGTGATGTCGAGCGACTGGGAGTGGGACGCGCTGCGCGACCTCAGCGCCGCCGTACGGGAGGGCGGCACCGTCCTGGACGTGCACGCCGAAACCCCGGAGTACAGCTACTGGGAGGACTTCGCCGCGTACGCGACGAAGGTCGCCCAGCCGACCGCCGAGGTGATGGCCGAGGCGCTCGCGCCGTGGGCGAAGGAGCGCGCCGAGCTCGACATCCTCGACGTCGCCTGCGGCCACGGCGTCTACGGTTACACGCTCGCGCAGCACAACCCGCAGGCGACGGTGACCTCGCTGGACTGGCCCAACGTGCTCGCCGTGACCGAGAAGCACGCCGAGCGGCTCGGCGTACGCGACCGGGCGTCGTTCCTGCCCGGTGACATGTTCCCCACCGATCTCGGGGGCCCCTCCGACGTCGCGCTGCTCACCAACGTCACCCACCACTTCTCCGAGGAGCGGGTGCACGAGCTGGTGAAACGGCTCGGTTCCGTGGTCAAGCAGGGTGGCCGGCTGGTCATCGTCGGCTTCACCACCGGCGACGAGTCGCCGGCGCTGGACCCGGCGCCGTACCTCTTCTCGGTGCTGATGTTGGTCTGGACCTTCGAGGGGGAGTCGCACTCCGTCGCCGCCTACAACCGGGCCCTCGCCGCGGCGGGCTTCGGCCCGGCCACCGTCCACCCGACGGACCTGCCGTTCCGCGTGCTCGTCGCAGAGAAGGGATGACCATGCATCGGCAACCGGTAGTGAAGGTCGCCGCCACCGACGTGCCCGGCATCAACCGGATCGGCGGCGAGGTGCGGATCCTGCTCAGCCCGAAGACCGTCGACGCGACGGAGGGCTTCATGGGCACGGTCCGGCTGGAGCCGGGCGAGTTCCTGGCGGAGCAGTACAACCCGTACTCGGACAAGTTCTGTTATCTGGTGCGCGGCGAGGTGGTGATCCGGGTCGACGGCACGGAGGTCAAGCTCGCGGCCGACGAAGCTCTCATGGTCCGTCGCGGCCAGCGGCACCGCATCGTCAATGCCGGTGGTGAGACCGCGCTGATCGTGTTCCAGATCAGTCCGCTCGCACCCCGCCCCGAACTGGGCCACGTCGACACCGAGGAGGTCCCGCACCCCGAGTCGCCGGTGCCGCAGGTCGGCGGCGTCCGCGACGGGTGGCAGCGACCGACGGGAGGAAACTCATGAGCCAGCTGACCCTCGACGACCTGCGCCGGATCCTGGAGAGCAGCTCCGGCGTGGTCGAGCAGACCGACTGGGCCGACCCGGCGACGCTCGACGCGCCGTTCGAAGACCTCGGCTACGACTCGCTCGCGCTGCTGGAACTGGCGGCGCGGGTGCAGCAGGAGTACGAGGTGCGCATCCCCGACGACGCCGTGTCGATCATGCAGACGCCCCGGCTCGCCGTCGACTACGTCAACCAACGACTCGCGGATCGGTGAACCCATGGCCGGACACACTGACAACGCGGTCGTCATCAACGCACCGTTCGACCTCGTCTGGGACCTGACCAACGACATCCCCAACTGGCCCTCCCTGTTCAGTGAGTACGCCAGCACGGAAGTGCTCTCGACGTCCGCCGACGGGGCCGTCGTCTTCCGCCTGACGATGCACCCCGACCCGGCCGGCCGGGTCTGGAGCTGGGTCTCCGAGCGGGTGCCCGACCGCGCCGACCGGGTGGTGCGGGCCCGACGGCTGGAGACCGGCGCGTTCAAGTACATGAACCTGTTCTGGGAGTACACCGAGATCCCGGACGGCGGCGTGCGGATGCGGTGGGTGCAGGACTTCGAGATGCGCCCGGGCGGGCACGCCGACGACGAGGGCATGACCGCCCACCTCAACCGGACCACACGTGAGCAGCAGGCACGCATCCGGGAGATCGTGGAGAAGGCCGCGGCCGAACGCGGGCAGTCATGACCGCCACCGTCAACACGCCCGTCGGTAAGAGCTGGCTGGTCTGCCCGGGTTGCCGGGCGCTGCTCTACCAGCGCCGTGTCGAGCGCAACCTGGGCGTCTGCCCGGAGTGCGACCACCACGACCAGGTCACCGCGCACCAGCGGATCGAGCAGCTCTTCGACCTCGACTCGGTCGAGGAGCTGCCCCCGGTCGGCGCGTTCGGTGATCCGCTCGGGTTCGTCGACACCAAGCCCTACCCGCAGCGGCTCGAAGCCGCCCGTCGGCGTACCGGGCTGGACGAGGCAGTCGTCTGTGTCCGGGGCACTGTCGAGGGGCAGCCGCTGATCGCCGCGGTGATGGACTTCCGGTTCCTCGGCGGCAGCCTCGGCGCGGGTGTCGGTGAGCGGATCACCCGGGCCGCCGAGTTGGCACTGGAGACCCGTACGCCGCTGTTGATCGTCAGCGCCTCCGGCGGTGCCCGGATGCAGGAGGGCGCCCTGTCGCTCATGCAGATGGCCAAGACCAGCGCGGCGCTCGGTGCCCTCGACGAGGCGGGGGTCCTGACGATCTCGCTGGTCAGCGACCCGACCTACGGTGGCGTCGCGGCATCGTTCGCGACCCTCTGCGACGTCATTCTCGCCGAGCCGGGGGCCCGCCTCGGCTTCGCCGGGCCGAGGGTGATCCAGCAGACGCTGCGCCAGCCACTGCCGGCCGGCTTCCAGACCGCCGAGTACCTCTTTGCCCGCGGCATGCTCGACGACCTGGTACCCCGGTCGAACCTGCGGCCGACCATCGCCCGGCTGCTGGCCTTCGCGGCGGCCGGGCCGTTCACCCCGGAGCACTCCCGGGTACGGGCGACCGCGCCCGCCGACCCGGCGGACCCGTGGACGGTCGTGGCACGGTCCCGTGCTCTCGGTCGCCCCTCCACGCTCGACTACATCGGCCACTTCGTGGACGGCTTCGTGGAGCTGCACGGCGACCGGCTCGCGAGTGACTGCCCGGCGATCGTCGGCGGCGTCGGCCTGATCGACGGGCGGCCGGTCGTGGTGATCGGCCACCAGAAGGGCCACACGGTCGCCGAGGTGGCCAGCCGCAACTTCGGCATGGCGACACCGGCCGGCTACCGCAAGGCGGCCCGGCTGATGCGCCTGGCCGAGAAGCTCGGCGCGCCGATCGTGACGCTGATCGACACACCCGGGGCCTACCACGGCATCTCGGCGGAGGAGAACGGGCAGGCCCTCGCCATCGCCGACAACATCCGACTGATGGCCGGGCTGACGGTGCCGGTCGTCGCGGTGGTGACCGGCGAGGGCGGCAGCGGGGGTGCGCTCGCCCTCGGCGTCGGCAACCGGGTGCTGATGCTCGAGAACGCGACGTACTCGGTGATCAGCCCGGAGGGTTGCGCCGCGATCCTCTGGAACGACTCCGGCCGGGCCGACGAGGCCGCCGCACAGCTCAAACTCCAGGCCGGCGACCTGCTCGCGCTCGGCATCGTCGACGGGGTGGTTCCCGAACCGCCCGGCGGGGCGCCGGCCGATCCCGGTGCGACCGCGTCGGCCGTACACCGGGCGGTCGTCGACGCGTTGGCGGAGCTGGCCGGTCTGCACCGCGAGGAGGTGCGGGTCCATCGCCGGGCCCGCTTCCGACAGATCGGAGGTGTGACGAATGCCGGAGGGTAACGCCGACCCGCTGGACGCCGCGGTCCGCAGCCTCGCGCGGCTGATCGGATCGACGCCAGGCCCGGTCCGTCGCGCCCGACTCCAGCACGGCGACCTGGTGGTCGAGGTGGAGTGGCCGGACGGCGCGGCTGTGGTGGCGGCAGCCCCGGCGGCCCCGCCGGTGGAGGCCGACGCCGGGCTGCACTACGTGTGCGCGCCGATGGTCGCGACGCTCTACCTCGCGCCGTCGCCCGGCGCCGACCCGTTCGTTCGGGAGGGCGACCAGGTCGTGGCCGGCCAGCAGGTCGCGATCCTGGAAGCGATGAAGATGATGATCCCGGTTGAGGCCGACCGTGCGGGCGAGGTCGTGAAGGTACTGGTGCCCAACGCGACTCCGGTCGAGTACGGCGAGCGGCTGATCGCCTTAGCTGTGTCGGAGGACTGACGGTGTTCGAGTCGGTGCTGATCGCCAACCGGGGCGAGATCGCGGTCCGCATCGCGCGGACCTGCCGGGAGATGGGGCTGCGGACAGTTGCTGTCTACTCGACAGTCGACCGCGACTCTGCGGTGGTGCGGTTGGCGGACGAGGCCGTCCAGATCGGGCCGGGCCCGAGCCGGCGCAGCTACCTGAGCGCCCCGGCCATCATCGAGGCGGCCCGCCGCACGGGGGCCGACGCGATCCACCCGGGTTACGGCTTCCTCTCCGAGGACCCGGACTTCGCCGAGATCTGTGCGGCCGACGGGATCACGTTCATCGGGCCGCCGCCCGCCGTGATGGCCGCGCTGGGCGACAAGGCCCGGACGCGGGGCATCATGGCGGGCCTCGGCCTGCCGGTGCTCCCCGGCACCACCGACGCCGTCGAGTCGGCGGCCCACGCCCGCGCGGTGGCGGAGGAGATCGGCTTTCCGCTGATCATCAAGGCGGTCGCCGGTGGTGGCGGCCGGGGCGTTCGGGTGGTCCGCGCCCCGGCCTCGTTCCTGGGCGAGTTCGCCACCGCGCGGGCCGAGGCGCAGCTGCTCTTCGGCGACAACCGGGTCTACATCGAGCGTTACCTCGAATCGGCGCGCCACGTCGAGGTGCAGGTGCTCACCGACCGTTACGGCAACGGCGTCCACCTCGGCGAGCGCGACTGCTCGGTGCAGCGGCGTCACCAGAAACTGATCGAGGAGTCACCCGCGCCCGGGTTGCCGCAACACCTTGTCGACCGGATGACCGCCGCCGCGGTCACCGGCGCACTCGGCGTCGGCTACGTGGGCGCGGGCACGTTCGAGTTCCTGGTCGGCGGCGGGGACGACTTCCACCTCATGGAGGTCAACTGCCGCCTGCAGGTCGAACACCCGGTCTCCGAGTTGGTGACCGGCGTCGACCTGGTGCGGCAACAGATCCTCGTCGCGGCCGGCGAACGGCTCGCACTGACCCAGGCCGAGGTGGTGCCACGTGGTACGGCGATCGAGTGCCGCCTCAACGTCGAGGACCCGGCGCGCGGCTTCGTTCCGACGCCGGGTGAGCTGACCCGCTTCGACCTGCCCGCCGGCCCGTTCGTCCGGGTCGACACGCACGGGTACGCCGGCTACCGGGTGCCGGCCGACTACGACTCGCTGCTCGCGAAGGTGGTCGTCTGGGCGCCTGACCGGACCCAGGCGCTGGCCCGGATGGCCCGCGCCCTCGACGAGTGCGCCGTCGAAGGGCCGGGTGTGGCCACCACCCGGGACTTCCTCCGATCGACGCTCGACCATTCGCTGTTCCGCGCCGCCAAACACGACACCTCGCTTGTCGACACCATGCTCACCGGTCTCCAGCCGGACACCACCGAAGCTCCAGAGCGCCACTAAGGGAAGGGTTCACACTGCTGCCGGTTCGCGGGTTTACCGCCCGTGCGTCCACGCGGGCGCCCGCGGACGGAAGGTGGCCGACATGGCAATTGGCAACGCTTCTCCAGGTGTCAGCCGACGGCGACTGTTGGCCGGAGTCGGCGCGGGCGCGTTCCTCGCCGGCACCGGGGGAGTCCTGCTCGACGCGGCGCCGGCGGCGGCCGCGTTCTCCAACCGGTTCGGTCGGATGTTCCCGTCGTTACCGGCGTTCGGGTCGGCGACGACCCAGATGCGGAACGCGCTGATCGACCTGTCCCGCGTCGGTGGCCCGATGGACGCCCGCGACCCGCTCGGTGTCGGCGCCGAGGCCCTCTCCGACCTGCAGCAACACAGCATCAACAACCCCGACAACTTCTCGGTCCCGCAGGGCATGACGTACTTCGGGCAGTTCGTCGACCACGACCTGGCCTTCGAGACGACGGCGCCGCTGGGCACGCCGGTCGACCCGACCACGGTGCCCAATCCCCGGACGCCGGCCCTCGACCTCGACTCGCTCTACGGTGCCGGACCGACCGGGAACCCGGAGCTGTACACCTCATCCGACCCCGCCAAACTCAGGATCGAGTCGGGCGGGCGCTTCGAGGACCTGCCGCGCAACTCCAGCGGTAAGGCGATCGTCTTCGACCCCCGCAACGACGAGAACCTGCCGATCGCGCAGATCACTGCCGCGTTCATCCTCTTCCACAACCGGGTGGTCGACCTGGTGCGCGCCCAGGGCACAGCGGAGTCGCAGGTCTTCGCCGCCGCCCGCAGGCTCGTCACCTGGCACTACCAGTGGATCGTGCTCAACGAGTTTCTCCCGCTGATCGCCGGCCCGGGCGCGGTCTCCACAGTGCTCAGCGGAGGCCGGCGCTTCTACCGGCCGGAGCCGAACGCGACATTCATCCCGGTCGAGTTCACCGCCGCGGCGTTCCGCTTCGGCCACAGCCAGCCGCGACCGGCCTACCTGGTCAACCGCACCGGCAACGGCGGCGACGAGTTCTACGCCATGCTCTTCGACTCGGCGCTGGGCGGCGCCGACCCGGCCGACCTGCGCGGCGGGAAGCGGGCCGCCCGCCGCTACCTCGACTACCAGTTCTGGTTCCAGTTCTTCGACGGCCAGGTGCGCTGGAGCAAGTGGATCGACGTGCGCAACTCGACACCGCTGTTCGGTTTCCCGCTGCCACCGCCGCCGTCCGGCTCGCCGTCGGCCAACCTGCTCGGCCGCGACCTGCTCCGGCAGTTGACCTTCGGCATCCCGTCGGGCCAGCGGATCGCCGCGCACATCGGGGCGCCTGCGCTCGGCAGCTTCAACTTCCCCGAGCTCAGTGGGTACGGCCTCGGCCTGGACGCCAACACCCCGCTCTTCTACTACATCCTCAAGGAGGCGCAGCTCCAGGCCGGCGGCGGCTCGTTGGGCGCGGTGGGTGGGCGGATCGTGGCGGAGGTGCTCATCGGCGTCGCCCAACTCGACCCGGCGAGCTACCTGACCGTGCAGCCCAGATGGCGCCCGACCCTGCCCGCCCGCTTCTCCGGCCAGTTCACGATGGCGGACCTGCTCACGTACGCCCGGGTCGACCCGGCCAGCCGCAACTCCTGACAGCTCCTGCGCCGCACCCGGGCTCCAGGCGGCCCGGGTGCGGCGCATGAGCACCGTTGAACCGGACTCCAACGGTCCTCGACGCCGCTGGGGGAGGGTGCGGGCATGACTGGCAACTTCAGCGATTTCAAGGTGGCGGACCTGTCGTTGGCGGCCTTCGGGCGTAAGGAGATCGAGCTGGCCGAGCACGAGATGCCGGGGCTGATGTCGATCCGGAGGGAGTTCGCCTCGCGGCAGCCGCTGAAGGGTGCGCGGATCACCGGCTCGCTGCACATGACGATTCAGACGGCGGTGCTGATCGAGACGCTGGTGGCGCTCGGCGCGCAGGTCAGGTGGGCTTCCTGCAACATCTTCTCGACCCAGGACCACGCGGCGGCAGCGATCGTGGTCGGTCCGGCCGGCACCCCGGACGCCCCGGCGGGCGTCCCGGTCTACGCCTGGAAGGGCGAGACCCTCGACGAGTACTGGTGGTGCACCCAGCAGGTGCTGCTCTGGCCGGACGGGCAGGGCCCGAACATGATCCTCGACGACGGTGGTGACGCCACGTTGCTGGTGCACAAGGGTGCCGAGTTCGAGGCGATCGGGGCGGTGCCGTCGCCGGAGAGCGCGGACTCCGAGGAGTACGAGGTCATCCTCGGTGTGTTGACCCGGTCGCTGCGGGAGGACAACCGTCGCTGGACGCGGGTCGCCGCCGGGATCAGGGGCGTGACCGAGGAGACCACCACCGGTGTGCACCGGCTGTACGAGATGCAGCAGGCGGGGAACCTGCTGTTCCCGGCGATCAACGTCAACGACTCGGTGACCAAGAGCAAGTTCGACAACAAGTACGGCTGCCGGCACTCGCTGATCGACGGGATCAACCGGGCCACCGATGTGCTGATCGGCGGGAAGGTCGCCGTCGTGTTCGGTTACGGCGACGTTGGCAAGGGCTGCGCCGAGAGTCTGCGCGGTCAGGGCGCGCGGGTCATCGTGACCGAGGTGGACCCGATCTGCGCCCTGCAGGCGGCGATGGACGGCTACCAGGTCGCGACCATCGATGACGTTGTCGAGACCGCTGACATCTTCGTGACCGCGACGGGCTGCTTCAGTGTGATCACCAACGAGCACATGGCCAGCATGAAGCACCAGGCGATAGTGGGGAACATCGGTCACTTCGACAACGAGATCGACATGGCCGGTCTCGCGAAACGCGGGGACGTCGAGCGGATCACGGTGAAGCCGCAGGTGGACGAGTGGCGGTTCGCGGACGGCCACTCGATCATCGTGTTGTCCGAGGGGCGGCTGTTGAACCTCGGCAACGCCACCGGACATCCGAGCTTCGTGATGTCGAACAGCTTCGCCAACCAGACCATCGCGCAGATCGAGCTGTTCACCCGCACCGACCAGTACCCGGTCGGTGTCCACACCCTCCCCAAGCACCTGGACGAGAAGGTCGCCCGACTCCACCTCGCCGCGTTGGGTGTGCGCCTCACCGAGCTGACCAAGGAACAAGCCAACTACCTCGGTGTCCCGGTCGAGGGGCCCTACAAGCCCGACCACTACCGCTACTGAGAGGGCCCGTCCGCATGATCGCCGTATCCGGTTCGATCGCGACCGACCATCTGATGCGCTTCCCGGGGCGGTTCGCCGAGCAACTCGTCGCCGGCAGCCTCGACACCGTCTCGCTCTCGTTCCTCGTCGACGACCTCGTCGTCCGTCGCGGCGGGGTCGCTGCCAACATCGCCTTCGGGCTGGCTCAACTCGGGCACCGGCCGGTGCTGCTCGGCGCGGTCGGTGGCGACTTCGGCGACTACCGCAGCTGGCTCGAGCGCAACGGGGTCGACTGCTCGGAGGTGCAGGTCAGCTCCATCGCACACACCGCACGGTTCATCTGCACCACCGACACCGACCTCTGCCAGATCGCGTCGTTCTATCCGGGTGCGATGGGCGAGCCCGACCGGATCAGCCTCGACGGTGTCGCCACCCGGGCCGGCGGCCTCCGGCTCGTCATCGTCGCCGCGGAGAATCCGGACACCATGCTCGCCCGTGCCGCCGCCTGCCGCCGACTGGGCCTGCCCTTCGCCGCCGACCCGTCGCAGCAGCTGGCCCGGATGTCGTCGGCCGACATCGAGGCGATGATCACCGGTGCGCGCTATCTCTTGACGAACGAGTACGAGGCGGCGCTGCTGGAGTCGAAGACCGGCCTGAGCGAGGACGACATCCTGCGCCGGGTGGGCGTGCGGGTCGTGACCCTGGGCGCCAACGGGGTACGGATCACCGGGCGCGACGGCGAGTTCCTGGTCCCGGCGCCGCGGGTGGGCGCCATCGTCGACCCGACCGGCGTCGGCGACGGCTTCCGGGCCGGCTTCTTCGCCGCGCTCGCCGCGGACCTGCCCATCGAGCGGGCGGCACAGGTGGGCTGCGTGCTGGCGGCGCACGTGCTGGAGGTCGAGGGCCCGCAGGAATACACCGTCGACGCCGACGTTTTCGAGCGCCGCATCGTCGAGTCGTACGGCAGTGAGGTAGCGGTCGACGTGCGCGCGTTGGGCCTGGCGCCGGTCTGACCGGGCCGGCCGGCGGCGCTGGCCTCCGGCGAGGAGCACGGATCCGCCGTCGTGACGGTCAGCGACCGGGCTGTGTCGCCGACGCGGGCACTGTCACCTGGGTGCTGGCCCGGGTTCGCTGGATCAGCACGACGCAGGCCAGCACCACCACCGCCGCCGCGATCGAGGCGGGTGTGACGGTCTCGTCGAGCAGCAGCGCCGACCAGATCAGGGTCAGTACGGGCTGGGCCAGCTGAATCTGGCCGACCTTGGCGATGCCACCCCGGGCGAGGCCCGCGTACCAGGCGAAGAAGCCGAGGAACATCGAGACGACGGTGAGGTAACCGAACGCCGACCAGACGACGGCGTCCGCCTGTGGGGGACGGGCGACGGCCGCCACGGCCGTGATGGGCACCGTGGCAGGCAGGGAGAGCAGCAACGCCCAGCAGATCGTCCGGGCCCCGCCGAGCTCGCGGGCGAGCGCGCCGCCCTCGGCGTACCCGAGGCCGCAGAGCACGACCGCTGCCAGCAGGAACAGGTCGGCGAGGGAGAGGGCGCCGTGCACCGCGCCGCTGGCGGCGAGGAACGTGAGCACCGACAGCAGTCCAGCGACAGTGGCGATCCAGAACAACGGGGGCGGGCGCTCGTTCGACCGCAGCACCGCGAAGACGGCCGTCATGGCGGGCAGCACCGTGATGACCACCGCGCCGTGCGCGGAGGTCTGCGTGGTGAGCGCGAGCGACGTGAACAGTGGAAAGCCGACGACGACACCGAGCGCGACGATCGAGAGCCGCTGCCACTGGCCCCGGGTGGGTCGCGGCGCTCTGGTGAACCGCAGGTACGCGTACGCCAGCAGCGCCGCGCCGACCGCCCGGCCGAAGGCGACGAACCACGGGTCGAGATCCTGCACCGCGAGGCGGGTGGCCGGCAGCGACATGCTGAAGGCGAGCACCCCCAGTGCGCCGAGGGCGAGGCCGGCGCCGCGTCCCGCTGTTATCGTCACCGGGGCAGTAGCGCTACTCTGTACCGTCATGGGCAACGGTAACGCTGTTGATTCTGTTGTTCAAGATCTGCGGAGCCTGGTGGACGCGGCGGCAGCAGGCACGCGCCTGCCCTCGGTACGCGAGCTGACCGCCCGCCACCACGCCTCCCCGGTGACGGTGGCAGCGGCGATCCGGCAGCTCGTTGCGGAGGGCCTGATCGAGACCCGATCGGGCCGGGGCACCTTTGTGGCCGGTCGGCCAGCCCAGCGGAGCGCGCCCGACCTGTCGTGGCAGACGGTGCCGCTCGGCCCCCGCCGGCCGGGCGAGGAGGAGATGCAGGCGTTACTCGCGTTACCGCCCGCAGGTGCGAGTCCGCTGTCCGGTGGTTATCTGGAGCCGAATCTTCAGCCCGCCGGCCCGCTCGGCGCGGCGTTGGCCCGCGCGGCCCGGCAGCCGTCCTCCTGGGAGCGCGGGCCGGCCGAGGGGCGCGAGGATCTGCGCGCCTGGTTCGCCCGCGAGGCCGGCACGGGGCTGCGCCCCGACGACATGGTGATCTGCCCCGGCGGGCAGGCCGCACTGTCGTCGACGCTGCGCGCGCTGACCACGCCCGGCGACACCCTGCTCGTGGAGTCCCCGACCTCCCTGGGCGCGCTGGCCGCCGCCCGCGCGGCGGGCCTGCGACTGGTGCCCGTGCCCGCCGACGTCGATGGCGTACGGCCCGACCAGCTCGCCGTCGCGTTTGCCCGTACCGGCGCCCGGCTGTTCTACTGCCAGCCGCTCTACGCCAACCCGCACGGCGCGACGCTCGCCGTCCAGCGCCGAGCGGCGGTCGCGGCCGAGGTTCGCGCCGCCGGGGCGTTCCTGATCGAGGACGACTACGCCCGCGACCTGGCCATCGACGGCGACCCGCCGCCGCCACTGGCCGCCGACGACCCGGACGGGCACGTCATCTACCTGCGCTCGCTGACCAAATCCGCCGCACCCGGCCTCCGGGTCGCCGCGATCGGTGCGCGCGGTCCGGCTGGCACCCGACTGCGGGCTGCCCGGCTGCTCGACGACTTCTTCGTCGCCGGGCCGCTGCAACAGGCCACGTTGGAGTTCGTCACCGCACCTGCCTGGGCCCGGCATCGTCGTAACCTGCGAAACGAGCTGCGCTCCCGGCGCGAGGCGCTGCTGTCCGCGCTGGCGCGGCACGTGCCGTCGCTGACCCCGCAGGGCGTTCCGCGCGGTGGGCTGCACCTGTGGGTCCGGCTTCCCGACGGCACTGACGACGTGGCGTTGTCCGCCGCCGCTGCCGCCGCGGGCGTCATCGTCTTCCCCGGCCGGCCCTGGTACGCAGCCGAGGCTCCAGCGCCCCACCTGCGCCTCACGTACGCGGCTGCCCCGGCGGAGTTGATGGACGAAGCGGTCCGCCGACTCGCTGTCGCACTCGGCCGGTCATAGCGCTCGCCCCGACCTCGCACTGACCACTGCCTGGATGTCCGGCGACAGCCGCGTCGCGTTGAGCCGCATGAGCCTTTGACCTACAAACGCGGGCAATTGCCCCATCGACGGGCGTCCACGTCTTGGCAGCGGCGCGCGCCTCCGCTACCGTCCTGGGAACGCTCCCATGAACTTGGACACATCTATGTGATCTGGAGGCAACACGACGTGGCCATCCTCTCCTCGCTCCGCCGCAGATCGGCGGCCATCGGTGTGGCGGCCGTCGCGGGCGCCACCGCTGTCGGCGTCTGCCTCGCCGTCAGCAGCGCATCCGCCGGCACACTGTCCGGGTCGCTCTACCGCGACCCGAGCTCGGCCGTCGTCCGCTGGGTCGCCGCCAACCCCGGTGACTCGCGTGCCGCCGTCATCCGCGACAAGATCGCGAGTCAGCCGCAGGCGCGCTGGTTCGCCAACTTCAACCCCTCGACGGTGCAGTCCGAGGTCTCCGGGTTCATCGGCGCCGCCAACGCGGCGCAGCAGATCCCGGTGCTGGCGGTCTACGAGATCACCAACCGGGACTGCGGCGGGGCCAGCGCCGGTGGGGCGCCGGACCTCAACCAGTACCAGACGTGGGTGTCCAACTTCGCCAGGGGACTCGGCAACCAGACCGTCATCATCATCCTGGAAACCGACTCGCTCGCCCTGCTGACCTGCCTGAACACCAACGAGATCAACGCGCGCAACCAGGCGATCTCGACGGCCACCCGCACCATCAAGTCGGGCAACCCCAACGCCAAGGTGTACCTCGACGGCGGCCACTCCACCTGGAACAGCGCCGGTGAGACGGCCAACCGGCTCCGGGCGGCCGGCGTGCAGTACGCCGACGGCTTCTTCACCAACGTGTCGAACTACAACTCCACCTCCAACGAGGCGAACTTCGGCCGGGCGGTCATCTCCTCCCTCAACGGCATGGGGATCTCGGGCAAGCGCCAGGTCATCGACACCAGCCGTAACGGGGGCGCCAGCGGGGACTGGTGCGGCGACGACAACACCGACCGGCGCATCGGTCAGTACCCGACGACCAACACCGGCGACAACAACATCGACGCGTACCTCTGGGTGAAGCCGCCGGGTGAGGCGGACGGCTGCCGCTTCACTGCCGGTTCGTTCCAGCCCGATCTGGCCTTCAGCCTGGCCAACGGCGCGCCGAACCCGCCGACCACCACCCCGCCCACCACGACGCCGCCGACCACCACGCCGCCGACCACGACCCCGCCGACCACGCCGCCGGTCACCCCGCCGAATACGACGCCGCCGGCCGGTGACGGCTGCTACGCATCGGTGGCGATCAACCAGTGGGCCGAGGGCTTCACCGCGAGCGTGACGGTCACCGCCGGCAAGTCGGACATCAACGGCTGGACCGTGACCATCGTGCTGCCCGGCGGCGCCGGAGTCACCGGCACCTGGAACGCCCAGGCCAGCGGCTCCAGCGGCACTGTCGAGTTCACCAACGTGAGCTACAACGGCCGGGTCGCCGGCCGGCAGTCGACCAACTTCGGCTTCCAGGGCACCGGCACCGGCCCGGGTGTGCTGGCGGAGTGTGTGACCGCCTGACCCGATCCGATGTCACGGCCCGGCGCGGAGGACACTCTCCGCGCCGGGCCGGTCCCTGCCGTGGCGACGCGACCGGGAGTCCGGAGTTACGGGGCGGCCAGCAGCGACTCGCGTTCGCCTGCGCGCTGCATGTCGGTGACGACTGACCGCACGATGTCGTCGAGGTCGTAGCGGGCGGTGTAGCCGATGAGTTCGTGGGCCAGTGACAGATCCGGCATGCGGCGGGCCATGTCCTCGAAGCCGCTACCGTAGGCGACCTCGTACGGCACCGTCTGGATGTCGCTGGTCGAGCCGGTGAAATCCTTGATCTTCTCGGCCAGTCCGCGGATGGAGACCTCCTCACGCCCGCCGAGGTTCACCGCCCTACCGTGCGCCGCCGGGGTCTGCAGCAGCTTGACGATCGCGGGCACCACGTCGTAGACCGACCCGAAGCACCGGCGCTGCGTGCCGTCGCCGTACACGGTGATCGGTTCGTGGTTGAGCGCCTGCGTGACGAACCGCGGCAGGACCATGCCGTACCGGCCGGTCTGCCGCGGTCCGACGACGTTGAACAGTCGGTAACTCACGCAGGGGGTGCCCGTCTCGGACGCGCGGATGTGCGCCACCAACTCGTCGAGACCCTTGGCCGCCGCGTACGACCACCGGCTGAGCAGCGGGGACCCCAGGATCCGGTCGGCGTCCTCGCGGAGCCCGTCGGCGTCGTTCTTGCCGTACACCTCGCTGGTCGACGTGACGCCGAACGGCACGCCGTGCGTGACCGCCGCCTCGACGACGTTCTCCGTGCCGTACAGGTTGACCCGCAGTGAGTGCAGGGGACTGTCGACGATGGTTCGCACGCCGACGGCGGCGGCGAGATGGAAGACCAGATCCTTGCCGCGGACGCACTCGTTCACCAGGTCCCGGTCGAGGATCGACCCCTCGACCAGGCGTACGGTGCCGGCGTCCAGGCAACTGGCGAGGTTTGCCACCGAACCAGTGGACAGCTCGTCGAGCACTGTGACGTCGTGTTCTTGCTCAACCAGGAATTCACAGAGGTGGGAGCCGATGAATCCGGCGCCCCCGGTGACAAGAATTCGCATTGCTCGCTTCCTTTCGGCAGCAGGTGGGGTGCGGGTGTCGGGCGCGGACGGTCAGGCCAGGCACCGCATGATGTGGTACGCCTCGGCCAGCGGTACGCCGGCCTGCATGCCGCGCAGGACCGCGAGGCTGCGGAGGGTTTCTTCGGACCGTGTATGTGGATGCTCGTGAATCTGGGTGGCGTACTGCCGCATCGCTTCGAGCTTGCTGCCGAGGTCTTCCTCGGTGAGCTCGACCAGGAGGTTGGGCATGGGAACCGAATCGGTTCGCCACTGATCCGCCGCCTCCTCGTAGGCCAGCACGAAGTCGGGGTGATGGCGTAGCCGGTTGTTGGACGGCCGCGTCGCGGTGTGGGCCGCCTCAGCCACGGCCTGGTGGTCCTGGTTGTAGCTCGAACGGTGCGGAGCGATCAACATCGTGGGCCGCAGCCTGGCGATGGCGAGCGGGCTCTCCTGCTCCACCATGTTGGCGAGTTCGAGTCGGGGAAGCTGGTCGAGCCGGAGGTGGTACTCGTCGCCCGGAAAGGCCATGTGCCAGCCGTCCCACTGTTGGTGGTCGGCGACCCGCTTGATCTCGTCGTTGCGGTCCTCCGGGCTGGTAGAGACCGACGAGGACTGGTCGGTGGTGTTGCCGACCGTGAGGAACTGGACGAAGACCTCGGCGCCTGCGGACTTCGCCTTGTGGATCAATCCGCCACAGCCGAGAACCTCGTCGTCGGGGTGCGGCGAAAGGATGAGAATGCGCTGCTGCGACCAGCTGAACGTCATCGTGGGTGTCCGTTTCCGTGAGTCATCCGAAGGTCTTCTGGAGCGCGGCTCAGAGTCGTTCGACGTTGTCGTAGCGCCCCATGCGGCCGCTCGTGTCGAGCACCAGCCGGGAGCGCCGGGCAATGGCCGCGAGGTCGAACGCCGAGTGCGGCTGCAGCAGCACGACGGCGTCGCAGTCGTGGACCGCGTACAGGGGTGCCTCGACCGGAGTGATGCTCACGCCGTCGACGGTCCAGTTCCGTACGTAGGGATCGGCGAAACACAACTCGGCGCCGAGGCTGAGCAGCTCACGGGCCAGTGGCAGGGCCGGGGTCTCGCGGTCGTCGGCGATGTCCGGCTTGTACGTCACACCCAGCAGCATCACGCGCGCGCCGTTGACCGACTTCCGCTCCCGGTTGAGCGCCCGCTGCAGGCGGCTGGCGACGTACTTCGGCATCCGCCCGTTGATCTCGTCAGCCGTCTCGGCCAGCCGGAAGGTGTAGCCGAGCTTGCGGACGGTGTGCGACAGGTAGGAGGGGTCGACCGGGATGCAGTGGCCGCCGACTCCCGGCCCGGGGAGGAACTTGTGGAAGCCGAAAGGCTTGGTGGCAGCGGCCTCGATGGTCTCCCACAGGTCGATGCCCAGTTCCTCGCAGAAGATCGCCATCTCGTTGACCAGGGCGATGTTCACGTTGCGATAGGTGTTCTCCAGCAGCTTCGCCATCTCGGCTTCGCGCAGGCCGGAGGTGGGCACCACCCGGGACACGAGCTTGCCGTAGAAGGTGGCCGCCTGGTCACGGCAGCTCTCGGTGAGGCCGCCGACGACCTTCGGCGTGTTCCGCAGTCCGAACTGCCCGTTGCCCGGATCGATGCGCTCGGGTGAGTACGCCAGGCTGAAGTCGCGTCCCGCCGTGAGGCCTGACTTCTCCAGGATCGGCCGGACGACCTCCTCGGTCGTGCCGGGGTACGTGGTGGACTCGAGCACGACCAGGGTGCCCGGCGTCAGGCAGGCGGCGACCATGTGTGCCGCGCTGCGCACCGCCGACAGGTCCGGCCCGTGATCGTCGCTGAGTGGCGTCGGCACGCAGACGATGATGACCGCGCTCTCGGCGAACGACGCCGGGTCCGTCGTCGCCCGGAAGCCGGCGTCGAGCATCTCGCCGAGATCGTCCTTGGAGATGTCGTCGATGTAGGATTTCCCGCTGTTCAGCATATCGACGCGATTGGCGTCGATATCCACTCCGATGACGCGCAGTCCGGCAGCGGCCGCCTCTTTCAGCAGGGGCAGACCCACATAGCCAAGACCAACAACTGCCAGATCGTACGACACGCGAGAACTCTCACCTGTTGGTTCCTCGGCTATTGAGGTTGGTGAGTAGTCCTGCTCGAACGACCGATGCGACCGGGCATCGTCCAATATCATGGAGGTAACCGACTCTTGTCCCATGACCGCCTCATTTCGACCAGACTTCTACCGTCCGCCGGTCCGCGTGCCCGCGACCGGGCCGCGTTCCGGCTGCGCCCGAGCTCCTTTCGGTGCGCCGGACCTGCCTATTGAGAGTCCGGCGGCCAAAGGGTCGACCTTCCTGGTCGATTGCCGGGTGCCAGCCCCTGGTGGACCTCGGACCATCTCGTACGCGCTTGCTGCTCGACTCGTTGGAACCAGTGACGGGAGAGCGCACAATTCGTGTCCGCTCTCCCGATAGGCTGAACGCGATCCCGCCCTTCCGCAGTTCCTTTATATTCGTAGCAGCAACGTACTCCGGCGGCGGTACCGCACTAGCGTTCTCCCGATTACTCAATAGATTCTGTGGAACTGCTCATCAGAACGGGGATTTACTACTGAGGAGATTTCCCCGAGAGTCGGCAGAAGTGCCATGGGATCCGGGCCGCGGAAGTCGCCGAACAGCGCAGCGCGCCGGCCGGTGTCGCATTGACGGTGGCCGGCGCGCAGAGGGCGCCGCGAAGGTAGGTGGCCCGTGCGGGCCGCATACCAGCTGCGATCAGGTCAGTGGGTCAGCTTCCTGCCCCGGATGACGTCGTTGATGACGAAGAAGTTGATGGTCGGGACGATGTCCAGCAGTCGCGTGATGGGGGTGTCGTACTTGCGGGCCATGTACTGGTAGTTGGCGACCGCGTCGGCGCCTTCGCCGTCCCGCGCGTGCGGCCAGTGCAGCGACACCGCGTCGCGGTTGAGGAACATGCGGGCCCCGTCGCGGTGCAGTCGGTAGCCGAGGTCGACGTCCTCGCCGCCCCAGGCGCGGAACGCGTCGTCGAACATGCCGACCCGCCGTAGCTGTTCCGTGCGCACGGAGGAGTTGAACGTCCAGTACATGAGCCAGGGTGCCGGCGCGTCGGAGAAGTCGTCGCCCTCCCGGATGAAGAAGTCCTCCCTGATGTCGGGGTGCAGGCCCTTCTCACGCCACTGCTCGATCGTGCCGTCCACATCGTTGACGTCGAGGTCGGCCAGGACCTCGTCGGCGTTCTCGTTGTTCAGGCTGTAGCCGAAGACGTACCCGCACAGGGCGATCGGTTCGCTGTAGGCCTCGTGGGTGGCGAGGTGCACGCGCAGGAGGCTGGAGTGCGCCATCACACCCGCGTCCATGAAGACGGTGATCTCGCCCTCGGCGTGGCTGATGCCGAGGTTGCGGGCCCCGGCGGCCCGGTAACCCTCGTCCTCCTGGAAGAAGTAGCGCAGGTTCATCTGGTCCATGTACTTCTTCACGACGTCCGCGGTGTCGTCCGACGATCCGTCGTCGACCACCAGCACCTCGTAGTCGTCGTGATCCAGGTCCTGGCGGACCAGGGACTCAAGGGTGAGCTGCAGAATGTCCGACCGGTTGTAGGTCGGGATTACGACGGACAGTTTCATGGCCTCTCCTCTTCTTGCGGGACATTTCGTGGAAGGCGAGCAGCGCGAACGCGGCGGCCGTCAGCAGGCCACCGAACAACGGGATGACGCGGACCCCGGCCGTCGCCAGCAGGCCCGCGCCGATGAACGAGCCGGCCGCGAGGCCGAAGTTGAACGCGACGCTGAGGCTGGCGGACGCCATGTCGGTGGTCGACGGGGCCACCTGCATGATTCGGTGCTGGATTCCCGCGATCAGCGAACTGAACGACATGCCCGCCACAGCGAGCAGAGGGATCGTCAATATCTTGCTCGAACCAACCCCGTAGAGGCCGAGCATCGCCGCGGTGATGAGCCCGAGCAGCCCCAGCACGACACCGAGTGGGAACCGGTCCAGGACCCGACCGACCGCCCACGTGCCGGCGACGCCGAACGAGCCCTGGACGAAGAGCAGCAGGCCGAGAGATGCCGCGGCGAACCCGCTCACGTCGAGGAGGAACACGGTCATGTAGGTGAACGCGCCCATGGCCCCGGTGACCGCGAGGATGGTGGCGACGAGGAGCACCACGAAACGCTGCCGATCCGGCATCGGCCCCACGTCGCTCGCGCTCTGTTGCGGTGCGACGCTCGGCAGGAGCAGGGCGACCGCGATGCAGGTGACGAAGCCGAGGGCGGCCATCGCGACGAAGGCGGCCCGCCAGCCGGCCTGTCCGCCCAACCACGTGCCCAGCGGTACGCCGAGGACCGGGCCGAGAGCGTTGCCTATCGACAGCCGCGCCACGATGCGGCCTCGGATGTTCTCGGGGAACATCGAGATCGCCACGGGGAACACCACCGCCCAGAAGACACCGTTGGTGATGGCGGACACCAGCCGGGCGGCGAGCAGCACCTCGTACGAGGTGGCGAGGGCTGACACCGCCGTCGCCGCGGCGAACACGCCGAGGGCGCCGGCGAGCAGCGGCCGTCGGGGTACTCGTCGAGTGACCCGGGTCAGCGGAAGCGCCACGATCATGACCACCACCGCGTACCCGGTCACCAGCAGACCGGTCTCCGACCTGGAGCGTCCCAGGTCCGGCGCGATCAGCGTGAGCAGACCGATCGGAAGCACTTCGGTGGTGACGTAACAGAAAGTGGCGGCGGACAACGCGGTGAGGGCATAGACCGCGCGTCGTTGGTGCACCATGGCTACCTCCCAATTCCTGGACAAGGTGTAGCAAGAAGTCGCCACGCAAGCGGTACACAACAGACACTCGTTCGTCTCGACGGCGCTACTCAACCGCAGGTCCGCTTGCGTGATACCGGCTAACCGGGTTTTGAAGGTAGCATATCTGGACCGCCATCCCTCGCCATGTCCACACTAGAGATGTTTGCGCACGTCAGCCTCGTGTCGGAGTGGCGCGGGCGATGCGGGGAAGCCGGCCGAGCTACTACCGCTGGGCGATTGACGGGAAGCTTTGCAGGTCTGACCGGGTCCGAGCGCAGGGTGCGGCGACGGGGGCCTCGCGGGCGGGCGTCAGTGAACAGTGCGGGCGAGGTCGGCCAGCACAACTGTCGTTGTGCCGCCCGCCGGCTCGCGACTCCGCCAGCGGCAGCTCGACGCACAACGGCGTGGGTGGCGGCTCAAACGGGTTCTGGGTGCCATTTACCGAGGTCTTGAGTGGAGCTCAGTCGGGTGCAGAGTACCGCCCCGCGAGTACGTTCATTCCTGGATAAGAAGGGAGGCACGCAATGCCTATCAACAATTTCGCCCTGCTCCGCGCGCAGGACATCGTGAAGAACGGGTGGGCCCACGAGCAACTACCCGTTTCCGTCAGTGACGGGTGGTATGAATTCGCGAAATTATGGGAGGACCTTCCAATCGACCCGTACGTCCAACCGAGCCACCGGACACGCCGATACCGCCGGTTGGGGCGGCTGCTGGGACGCGCCGGAGGTGCCCTGGAAACGCTGCCCGCCCAGCCGTTCTACCAGGCGACGGACGTGAACCGGGTCTACGGTGGGCAGGCCAGGCAGTTCGCGCCGATCACGCCGGAGGCGTACGAGAACGCAAACTTCCAAGCCGTCATCACACACGACCTGGGCTTTGTCAGCCGTGCCAGCGGAATTGACAGCGACTGGTTGATAACCGTCCACATGATCCGTGTGACGGCCGGCAGTGAAGGCACTTCGGCGCCCGCCCCGGAGGGGCGGCACAGCGACGGCCACGACTATGTGGCCATCCATCTGGTCGGCCGGCAGAATTGCGCCGGTGGCATCAGCCGTGTCTTCCGCAAGGGTGAGAGCGAGCCGTTGTTCGAGCACGCGATGGTGAATCCTATGGAAACCATTCTGCTCGACGATCGCGCAATGGAACACGAAGTTACCCCGATCGGACCCGAGGGTGCGACAGTCGCGACCCGCGACATGATGATCATCGATTTCGAGCGAGCCTAGTCTTCCGGAGGGATCCCATGTCCAATCTGACCACCGCACCGGTCTGCCTGGAGTGCGACACCGAGGTCGTCGTGTCGACCGAGGCGGAGCTGGGCGACATCCTGTCGTGCCGCGGCTGCGGCCAGGAACACGAGGTAGTCGAGGTCACGCCCGCGATCCGGCTCGACCGCGCACCGGAGATCGAGGAGGACTGGGGTGAGTGAGACGGCCGATGTGCTGGTCTCCGTGACCATGGTGCGCCCGGAGGAGCGGCTGCTCCTGGGGGCGCTCCGGGCGACCGGGCTGACCGCGCAGTCGGCGCTGCCCCGCCATACCGCCGCCATACTCAACAACGCCGCGCCGCGGCCCCGGATGGTGCTGCTGCGCAACGTGTCCCACCGGGAACTGGCCTCGATGGCGGCCCGGTTCGAGCACGCCGACATCGAGACGCTGAACACGCCGCACGCGGTGCGGCTGTGTCTCGCCAAGGATCTCCAGGCGATCGCCTTCGCCAACCACGACGTCCCGCACCCGACGACGCACGTCGCGTTCACCGTCGAGCAGGTTCGTGGCTACGTCGACGAGCTCGGCGGGGACGCTGTCGTCAAGCCGATCAGCGGCTCGTGGGGACGCGGGATCGTCCGCATCACCGACGAGGCGCAGTTCGACGCCTGGGCCGGCGGCCGGGAGGCGTTGGACCCGGCCGGCAAGGAGTTCCCCGTCGTGGTGCAGCAGTACGTGCCCAAGCCCGGCTTCAACGAGCGGGTGCACGTGGTGGGGGACCGTCCGATCGTGGCGTACCGCCAGGTGGGCGCCGGTCTGCGCACCAACACCCACCAGGGCGGCGCCGTGGAGCCCATCCCGATCTCGGACCGCGCCCGCGAACTGTGCGCCCGGGTGGTGGCGTGCTTCGGCCCCGGGTTCTACGGCGTCGACCTGGCCGAGTCCAGGGAGACCGGCGAGATGTACGTGCTGGAGGTCAACACCAACCCGGACTTCGCCCAGTCCTCGAAGATCCACGGCGTCGACATCGCCGGCCACGTCGCCGCGTACGTGCGGGACGCGGTGTTCGCACGGGCGGGGGTGGCGGCGTGAGCGAGCACATCAGCGCCGCCGTCCTCGGCGGCAGCGGGTTCATCGGAGCCGAGCTGATCCGGCTGCTGGCCGCCCACCCCCAGGTGGTGCCGACGTTCGTGTCCTCGGCCCGGCACGCCGGTCAGCGCGTCGGGCAGGTCGTGCCGGGGTTGCGCAACACGTCGATCGGCGGGCACCACATGCGCAAGCTCGACGAGATGCCGGACGTGGACGTCGCGTTCGCCTGCCTGCCCAACGGCGTACTGCCGTCAGTGCTCGACGACGTGGCCAACCGCGCCAAGGTCGTGATCAACCTGGCCGGCGATTACCGGCTGCGCCAGACGGACCAGGTCGAGCGCCACTATCCCGCGTCGGCTGGCGGCTGGCGCCAGCCGACGCGGGAT
>NZ_JAGPXZ010000090.1:0-12792 GCF_018070305.1 Micromonospora sp. M51
TGGTGGCGAGGGGGAAGGTGACCGGGTCCTCGGGAGCGCGCAGGATGCGTACGCCCTCGGCGTACTCCTCCAGGGGCGCGCCGTCGCTGTGCCGGGTGACGACGGTGACCTCGTGGCCGGCGGCGGCCAGGGCCACCGACAGGGCGTGCACGTGGCGGCCGAGGCCACCGACGAGCACCGGCGGGTACTCCCAGGACAGCATGAGGATGCGGCGGGTCTGCGGGGGCACCCCGGGGCCGGACTGCGCCGGCACGACCGGGCCGGACTGCGGGCTCGGGCCGGGCTGCGCGTTGGGCCGTGAGGTGACTGTGGGCCGGTGGGCCCGGTCCTTGGTGGCAGCGAGCTGCTCGTCGACCCGCAGGGTCGTCACATCAATCTCCGTCCATGCATGGTGGTGCGCGCCGGCGTCAGTGGCGGCGGAGCGAGAGGTGTAAGGGGTGGCCGAGGGCCTGGCGGGCGCGAGCGGACGCTTGCCCCCGAACAAGGAAAGGGCATCCGGCCCAAGAACGCATCTCGAAAAGGGCCATCGTGACGGAGGACACCCGATGGTTTAGGTCGCATCAGACAGGTGGTTTCCGGGCACCGCCTGAAAGGATGGATTGGCGCGTACGGGCAGGGGGCACTACCTGCCTGCGCGCGGGGCAGCGTCGGCCGGTGCGCACATCACCATGGGTTGAGGGAGCAAGATGCAGGTCTGGCCGGGCGAGCGGTACCCCCTTGGCGCCACCTACGACGGGATGGGCACCAACTTCGCCATTTTCTCCGAGGTGGCCGAGCGGGTCGAGCTGTGCCTCTTCGACGAGTGGGACACCGGCGCGGAGCGCCGCGTCGAGCTGCGCGAGGTGGACGCCTACGTGTGGCACGCGTACCTGCCGGGCATCGAGCCGGGCCAGCGCTACGGCTACCGGGTGCACGGTCCGTACGACCCCGCGAACGGGCTGCGCTGCAACCCGAACAAGCTGCTGATCGACCCGTACGCGAAGGCCATCGACGGTGACGTGACGTGGGACCCGGCGGTCTACGACTACGACATGGACGAGCCGGAGCGGATGAACGAAACCGACTCCGCGCCGTTCATGCCGAAGTCGGTGGTGGTGAACCCGTACTTCGACTGGGGCAACGACAAGCCGCCGCGCACCCCTTACCACCACTCGGTGATCTACGAGGCGCACGTACGCGGGCTGACCATGCGCCACCCGGACATCCCGGAGGAGCTGCGCGGCACGTACGCGGGCATCGCCTCCCCACCGATGATCGACTATCTGACCCGGCTCGGGGTGACGGCGATCGAGCTGATGCCGGTGCACCAGTTCATCCACGACAACCGCCTCGCCGACCTGGGGCTGCGCAACTACTGGGGTTACAACACCATCGGCTTCTTCGCCCCGCACCACGGCTACTCGGCGCTGGGCCGGCTCGGCCAGCAGGTCCAGGAGTTCCGGGGCATGGTGAAGGCGCTGCACGCGGCCGGCATCGAGGTCATCCTCGACGTGGTCTACAACCACACCGCCGAGGGCAACCACCTCGGGCCGACGCTGAGCTTCAAGGGGGTGGACGCGCCCAGCTACTACCGGCTCAGCGAGGAGGACCCCCGCTACTTCGTCGACTACACCGGCACCGGCAACAGCCTCAACGTGCGCAGCCCGCACTCCCTGCAACTGATCATGGATTCGTTGCGGTACTGGGTGACCGAGATGCACGTCGACGGCTTCCGGTTCGACCTGGCCGCCACCCTGGCCCGCGAGTTCTACGAGGTGGACCGCCTGTCCACCTTCTTCGAGGTGGTGCAGCAGGACCCGGTGGTCAGCCAGGTGAAGCTGATCGCCGAACCGTGGGACGTCGGCCCCGGCGGCTACCAGGTGGGCAACTTCCCGCCGCTGTGGACGGAGTGGAACGGCAAGTACCGCGACACCGTGCGGGACTTCTGGCGCGGTGAGCCGGCCACCCTGGCCGAGTTCGCGTCCCGCATCTCCGGGTCGGCCGACCTCTACCAGGACGACGGCCGCCGCCCGTTCCACAGCATCAACTTCGTCACCGTGCACGACGGGTTCACCCTCAACGACCTGGTGTCGTACAACGACAAGCACAACGAGGCCAACGGCGAGGACAACCGGGACGGCGAGAGCCACAACCGGTCCTGGAACTGCGGGGTCGAGGGCGACACCGACGACGAGGCGGTGCTCGCGCTGCGGGCCAAGCAGCGGCGCAACTTCCTGGCCACCCTGATGCTGTCGCAGGGCGTGCCGATGATCGGCCACGGTGACGAGCTGGGCCGCACCCAGCACGGCAACAACAACGTCTACTGCCAGGACAGCGAGCTGGCCTGGGTCGACTGGGACAACGCCGACGAGCAGCTGCTGGACTTCGTCCGCACGCTCACCGCGTTCCGCAAACGACACCAGGTGTTCCGCCGCCGCCGGTTCTTCACCGGCCTGCCGGTGGGCGGGCGCGGCATCGACGAGCCGCTGCCCGACCTGGCCTGGTACACCCCGGACGGGCGGGAGATGACCGGCGAGGACTGGGGCAACGACTTCGGCCGCTCGGTGGCGCTCTTCGTCAACGGCGAGGGCATCCGCGAGCGCGGCCAGTACGGCCAGAAGCACCACGACGCGTCGTTCCTGCTCTGCTTCAACGCCCACGACGCGCCGCTGGACTTCACCATGCCCGGCAGCGAGTACGGCCAGAAGTGGGAACGGGTGATCAGCACCGCCGAACCCGAGCCGGGCGACGCGACGGTGATCAGCGCGGGCGGCACCATCCGGGTGCCGGACCGCTCCCTCGTCGTGCTGGAGAGGATGATCTGACATGCCGGCCACCCCTCCGAAGGCCACCTACCGCGTCCAGGTCCGCCCCGGTTTCGACCTGGACGCCACCGCCGCGATCGTCGACTACCTGGCCGACCTCGGCGTCAGCCACCTCTACAGCGCCCCGCTGCTGACCGCCACCCCGGGCTCCCAGCACGGCTACGACGTGGTCGACCACCGGGCCGTCAACCCGGAGCTGGGCGGGGAGGCCGCCCGGCAGCGGCTGCTGCGCGCGCTGCGCGACAAGGGCCTCGGCCTGGTCGTCGACATCGTGCCCAACCACGCCGGGGTGGCCGTCCCGGCCGCCAACCCGGCCTGGTGGGACGTGCTGCGCCGGGGGCGCGACTCGGCGTACGCCGACTGGTTCGACATCGACTGGGACCGTGGCCGGCTACTGCTGCCGGTGCTGGCCGACGACGCGGGCGCCCTGGACGACCTCAAGCTCGTCGACGGGGAGCTGCGCTACCACGAGCACCGGTTCCCGGTCGCCGACGGCACCGGCGACGGCACCGCGGCCGAGGTGCACGACCGGCAGCACTACGAGCTGGTGTCCTGGCGGCGCGGTGACGCCGAGCTGACGTACCGCCGGTTCTTCGCCATCGCGGGCCTGGCGGGCCTGCGGGTGGAGGACCCGGCGGTGTTCGCCGCCACCCACGAGCTGATCCTGCGCTGGGCCGCCGCCGGGGAGGTCGACGGCATCCGCGTCGACCACCCGGACGGCCTGCGCGACCCGGCCGGCTACCTGGCCCGGCTGCGGGCCGCCGCGCCGGACGCGTGGCTCGTGGTGGAGAAGATCCTGGAGTACGGCGAGGAGCTGCCGGACTGGCCGGTGGACGGCACCACCGGCTACGACGCCCTGGCCATGGCCGGTGGGCTCTTCATCGACATCGACGCCGAGGGCGACTTCACGGTGCTGGACACCCAGCTGGCGGGTCGGCGTACCTCCTGGGAGGACCTGACCCACACCACCAAGCTGGCCGCCGCCACCCAACTGCTCGCCGCCGAGCTGACCCGGCTGGCCGCCCTCGCCCCCGAGGTGCCCACCGAGCAGGCCCGCGCGGCGCTCGCCGAGCTGGCCGCCGCGTTCGACGTCTACCGCGGCTACCCGCCGCACGGCGCCCGGCACCTCGCCGCCGCCCGCTCCGAGGCCGGCCGCCGCCGCCCCGACCTGGCCGCCGCCCTGGACGCGATCACCCGCCGGCTGCGCAACCCCGACGACGAGCTGGCCATGCGGTTCCCCCAGCTCACCGGCGCGGTGATGGCCAAGGGCGTGGAGGACACCGCGTTCTACCGCTGGATCCGGTTCGTGGCGCTCAACGAGGTCGGCGACAGCCCCACCCGCTTCGGGGTGCCACCCGCGGAGTTCCACCGCTTCGCCGCCGCCCAACAGGTCCGCTGGCCGGCCACCATGACCACCCTCTCCACCCACGACACCAAACGCGGCGAGGACGTCCGCGCCCGCCTCGCCGTGCTCAGCGAACTGCCGGGCCGCTGGGCCGAGCAGGTCAAGACCTGGATGGAGTACGCGCCACTGCCCGACCCGGCGTTCGCCCATCTGCTCTGGCAGACCGCCGTCGGCGCGTGGCCGATCGAACGGGAGCGGCTGCACGCGTACGTCGAGAAGGCCGCCCGGGAGGCCGGCGCCTCGACCAGCTGGGCGGACCCGAACCCGGCCTTCGAGCAGGCACTGCACGACGTGGTCGACCGCATGTACGACGACCCGAGCCTGCACGACGAGCTGACCGAACTCGCCGCCGCGATCACCCCGGCCGGCTGGTGCAACTCCCTCGGGCAGAAGCTCATCCAGCTCACCATGCCCGGGGTGCCGGACACCTACCAGGGCACCGAGCTGTGGGACAACTCCCTCGTCGACCCCGACAACCGCCGCCCGGTCGACTTCGACGTACGCCGAGAGTTGCTGGCACGCATCGACGGCGGCTGGCGTCCCCCGATCGACACCGACGGAGCGGCGAAGCTGCTCGTCGTGTCGCGGACCCTGCGGTTGCGGCGGGCGCACCCGGAACTGTTCACCACCTACCGGCCGGTGCCCGCGCACGGGCCGTTGGGCCGGCACGCCCTGGCCTTCGACCGGGGTGGCGTGATCGCCGTGGCGACCCGGCTGCCGCTGGGCCTGGCCCGCGCCGGCGGGTGGTGCGACACAGCCCTGTCACTTCCCGTTCACGAGATGAAGGACCTGTTCACCGGGCGGGTCTACAGTGGCGGGGAGACGCCGCTGGACAATCTCCTGGCCGACTATCCCGTCGCTCTGCTGGCTCCTCCCACCGCTGCCGAGGAGGCCGTTTCATGACCGAATTCTCCGTCTGGGCACCGGACGCCACCCGGGTGCGGCTGCGCCTGGCCGGCGACACCGACCACGAGATGCGCGCCGCCGCCGACGGCTGGTGGCGGGTCGAGGTGCCCGACGCCGGCCTCGACTACTCCTTTCTGCTGAACGACGACGAAACCCCACTGCCCGACCCCCGGTCACCGTGGCAGCCTGCGGGAGTGCACGGGCCCAGCCGCCGCTACGACCATTCCGCCTTCGCGTGGACCGACAGCTCGTGGACCGGCCGGCAACTGCCCGGCAGCATCCTCTACGAGCTGCACATCGGCACCTTCACCCCGGACGGCACCTTCGACGCGGCCATCGACCGCCTCGACCACCTGGTGAACCTCGGTGTCGACCTGATCGAACTGCTCCCGGTCAACGCCTTCAACGGCGAACACAACTGGGGGTACGACGGCGTCTGCTGGTACGCCCCACACGAGCAATACGGCGGCCCCGACGGCCTCAAACGGTTCGTCGACGCCGCCCACGCCAAAGGGCTGGGGGTGATCCTCGACGTTGTCTACAACCATTTCGGGCCCTCCGGGGCCTACGCGCCGCAGTTCGGGCCCTACCTCGCCGAGCAGAGCAACAGTTGGGGCCGCTCGGTCAACCTGGACGGCCCGCACTCCGACGAGGTACGCCGCTACATCATCGACAGCGTCCTCATGTGGCTGCGCGACTACCACGTCGACGGGCTGCGCCTGGACGCCGTGCACGCCCTGCCGGACACGCGGGCGGTGCCGCTTCTGGAGGAGCTGGCGATTGAGGTCGAGGCTCTGTCGACGCACCTGGGTCGGCCGCTGTCGCTCATCGCCGAGTCGGACCTCAACGACCCGCGGCTCATCACGCCCCGGGAGGCTGGCGGGTTCGGGTTGCACGCCCAGTGGAACGACGACGCCCACCACGCGCTGCACACGCTGCTGACGGGGGAGCGGCAGGGGTACTACGGCGACTTCGGCTCCCTGGAGACGCTGTCAGACGTGTTGACCGGCGGGTTCTTCCACGCGGGGACCTGGTCGAGCTTCCGCAACCGGCACCACGGGCGACCTCTGGATTCCCGGGTTCCTGGTCATCGGTTGGTTGCGTATTTGCAGAACCATGATCAGATCGGGAACCGGGCCACCGGGGATCGGATCTCGGCTTCGCTGTCGCCTGCGCTGCTGCGGGTTGGCGCTGTGCTGCTGCTGACCGCGCCCTTTACTCCGATGCTGTTCATGGGGGAGGAGTGGGCTGCCTCCACGCCCTGGCAGTTCTTTACGTCGCATCCTGAGCCGGAGTTGGCCACTGCGGTGCGGACCGGGCGACGGCGGGAGTTCGCCTCGCACGGGTGGCCGGAGGGGGACGTGCCGGACCCGCAGGACCCGGAGACGTTTACTCGGTCGCGGTTGGACTGGGCTGAGCTGGACAAGCCCGAACACGCTTCGATGCTGTCGTTCTACCAGCGGTTGATTGCCCTGCGTCGCTCGTCTTCGGACCTGTCGGATCCTCGGATGCACGAGGTGTCTGTGCAGCACGGGGACCAGTTCCTGGTGATGCGGCGGGGGGACACGTTGGTGGTGGCCAACTTTGCTGGGCGGGGGCAGGGGGTGTCGCTGCCTGGGGTGGCTCGGCGAGTGCTCCTGGCTACGGGGGAGGGGGTCACTGTGATGCGGGACCGGATCGAGCTGCCAGCGGAGACTGCGGCGATCGTGGCCCTCTAAGCGGCGCGCGACAGACTCGGTCAAGGCCATGCAGGATAAATGAGGCTATCGTCCACGCCTCTCTAACCTTTGTGACGATAGTCATGCCTATGGATCGTTGGTCAGGTAACACCCTTGTCGGAACCAGCCGAAAGGCCAGGGTCGGTATTGGTCATATTTGCTCGCTTGATGTCAGACAGCCGACCCTGGGTAGTGCCAAGATCGCGTTGTGCCTCGGGGTCGTCGGGGTTCGCTTCGGCTAGACGAGCCTGGATGATTAGAGCTGCGTTGTAGGCGGTCATGGCTTCGTCGAGATTACCCCGCTCCCGGGCTATGTCGCCAAGCCTGCTTTGGGTGATACTCAGGTCGCGTTGAGCCTCAGCGTTGTCGGGATCGGCGTCTACCAATCGTTTTTGGATGTTCAACGCCGCCTGATAGGCGGTCTCCGCTTCGTTAAAGCGGCCACGAGCTTGAGCTAGATCGCCGATTCTGCTGTAGGTAATCGTCAAATCACGTTGCGCTCGGGGGTCATTCGGATTGGCTTCGGCTAGGCGCACATCAAGGGTTAGCGCGGCGCGTTGGGCGGTCTCGGCCTCGTCAAGGTTGCCGCGGTCGTGAGCAATGTCGCCGAGCCTGCCGTGGGCGATGCTCAAGTCTCGTTGTGCCTCCCGGTCATTGGGGTTGGTTTCCGCCAGGTGGGTTCGGATGGCGAGCGCGGTTCGGTAGGCGTTCTCAGCTTCTTTGAGGTTTCCCCGGTCTTGGGCGACACCGCCGAGCATGCTGTAAATATTGCTTAATTCGCGTTGTGCGTCGGTGTTATCCGGGTTGGCCTCTACTAGAAGCCGGGATGCGGCGAGGGCGGCGCGGTAAGCATTCTCGGCGTCCTGGAGGTTGCCGCGCTCCCGGGCGATGTCGCCAAGCTTGCCATGAGTGATGCTGAGGTCGTGTTGTGCCTGGGGGTTGTCGGGGTTGGCTCCTACCAGGCGTTGGAATGCGGTGAGGGCGGTGCGGTAGGCGTTCTCGGCGTCGTTGAGGTTGCCACGAGCGTGGGCGAGGCCACCGAGCCTGCCGTGGGCGATGCCCAGGTCTCGTTGTGCCTCCCGGTCATCGGGGTTGATTTCCGCGAGGTGGGTTCGGACGGCGAGCGCGGTTCGGTAGGCGTTCTCGGCGTCGTTGAGGTTGCCCCGATCTCGAGCGATGTCGCCAAGTTTGCTCTGGGCGATGCTTAGGTCGCGTTGTGCCTCGGTGTTTTGGGGGTTGGTTTCTACCAGGCGTTGGAATGCGGTGAGGGCGGTGCGGTAGGCGTTCTCGGCGTCATCAAGGCTGCCGCGCTCCCGGGCGATGTCGCCGAGCCTGTTGTAGGTGATGCATAAATCGTGTTGTGCCTGGGGGTTGTCGGGGTTGGTCTCTACCAGGCGTTGGAATGCGGTGAGGGCGGTGCGATAGGCAATCTCGGCATCGTTCAGGTTGCCGCGAGCGTGCGCGATGTCGCCGAGCCTGCCGTAGGTGATGCTGAGGTCGCGTTGTGTTTGGGGGTTGTCGGGGTTGGTTTCCGCGAGGTGGGTTCGGATGGTCAGCGCGGTTCGGTAGGCGTTCTCGGCGTCGTTGAGGTTGCCCCGATCTTGAGCGATGCCGCCGAGCCTGCTGTGGGTGATGCTGAGGTCGCGTTGTGCCTCGGTGTCGTCGGGGTTGGTCTCTATTAGGTGTTGGAATGCGGTGAGGGCGGAGTTGTAGGCGGTCTCGGCGTCGTTGAGGTTGCCGCGCTCCCGGGCGATGTCGCCCAGCTTGCCGTGGGTGATGCTGAGGTCGCGTTGCGCCTCGGTGTCGTCGGGGTTGGTCTCTATTAGGTGTTGGAATGCGGTGAGGGCGCGGTTGTAGGCGGTCTCGGCGTCGTTGAGGTTGCCCCGATCGTGGGCGAGGTCGCCCATCCGGATCTGCAAGAGCCCATAGATACGTCCTCCTTCGGCTACATCCGCGTCCATCACACGTTGCAAGGCGCTCAGGGCGGCGCGGTAGGCGTTCTCGGCGTCGTTGAGGTTGCCGCGAGCGTGGGCGATGTCGCCGAGTCTGCTGTGGGTGATGCTGAGGTCGCGTTGTGCTTCGGCGTTGTCGGGGTCGGCTTCAGCTAGACGCATATCAATGGCGAGGGCAGCGCGATGGGCGGTGTGGGCCTCGTCTAATCTGCCGCGGTCTTGGGCCATATCGCCTAGCCGGCCGTGGGCGATACTCAGGTTGCGTTGCAGCTGAATGTCGGACGGATCTATGCTGACAGCTTTCTCGTATAATTCCAGGGCGGCTTGAAAATCCCCGAGGCTCTCCATCAAGAACTTCGCATAGCTTCGAAGAGCTAGGGCGCTATGGGGGTCAGCCGCGATGGCGCGCGCAAAATATTCACGAGCACGTTCCGGGTCCGCCCGCTTTACGCTCATCAGTGCTGACTCAATTAGCCGTTTGGCCGCGACCTGGTTTCCTTGGCTCTCGCTTGCATCGATTGACCTTATAGGCTCACCCGGGCCCTCTCCGCCGAGGGGGGAGGGTAATTCTTCCGTTGAAAGTGTTGCTGATCCGGCCGCTTTCAATAGCCAATCCCCGTGCCCAGAATGTCGGCGCTGCTTCTCGGCCGCAGGTAGACTGAAAATCTGTTCGAGCTGCTCTAGTTGCTCGTCATCCACCGTAGCGGCTGGGGCGTCGGCGCGAACCAATGAGGGCACTAAAGAGGTCGTCATTTTGGTACCGCCAGGAATATCTTCGATTGAGGAGGCGGTGGCCCCTGACTCGCTTGCCAACGCGTTGGATCCCTTGGGTGTGGCGGCATCTGTGGCGCGTGTCGCCTCCGGTGAAGGAGCTGCGATTGTGCGTGCACGAGCCTCTTCCGCCAATTCGATCAGGCGCCGCGCAGCCTCTTCCGCCCTGCGCCAGCGCGAACGCTCGCCGGGCAGACGCAGAAACCCCCAGCCGACCACCCGAATGGGCGCTTCATCTTGGCTCATGCGGCAATCCTAGCCCCTCGTCAAGATTTGGTTCAGAATAGTAATGACAGAACAGCTATCGTGCCGGTCGTTGCAGACAGGGCCACTTGCAGCGCGAGGGCCATTCGCACACAATTTACGACTTCACTGTTGCTGTGTGCCGCTTTAATTGTTGCTGTTCGCAGCTCTGTCATTAATCGCTGATCGTCCCAGTTATGTAGATGCGATAATTCGAGGATGCGAGTGTGGTCTGCGACCGCAATTCGGTCGAGAAGGATAATCCATATTACCGCAAAGAAGCAAGCCCCTAAAGACCATGTAGCGATTTCGTCTAACTTTTCAGGTGTGCCAACTTGAAGTGCTGTGGCTACAAGTGTGGCGGCAACCCCGGCAGCAAACGTTGCTAGCAGTTTGGCTGTGTCCACTTGGGCGCGTTGACGAGCAGAGGCTCTGTCTGCCTGACCTTCCAGCCACTCGGCTGACGTCTGGGCCATCGCTGAGAACCTCATTCCCTGTCGGTCGCCTGCGCGAGCGGGGTGGGACGCGTTGAGGAGTGTGCCTCCATGGGATGAAGCAGCCTAGCAAGGCACACGACACATTGGGAATGGCTGCTTGGCAGGGCCTGACCCAACGCCAGCTCGATCAAGCAAAGGTCGTCCCCCAGGTGCCCGCCGTCGCCTCTCAGGGGAGCAGTGGGGTAGCAGAGCCGCCGGCAAGATACATCGGAACGTGTTGGTGGCGCGCGCGCATTGCGGCATGAACTCGTGGGGCAACGTTGTCCGGCAGGCGCTGCTCGGCCTCCTCGTGCGTGAAGAAGGCGACGTCTTCCAACTCCTGTCTCGGTAGATCCAAGCCGTCCAGGTTAGCGATCGACCCGCAGTCGAAGGTAAAGCTGATTATCGCGCGCGGTCGTGGCCCGGAAGGTAGCGCCCAGTCGACGACGAGTAGATCACCAACTGTCAGATGTGTCCCTAACTCCTCGCGAATCTCGCGAGCGCAAGCATCGTGCGGGTATTCACCCTCGTCCACGTAGCCGCCCGGAAATGCCCAGTGATCACGGTATGTGGGCTTGACGAGCAGCACTTTGCCGGCCGGGTCGGTGATAAAGGCCGCAGCGGCAGCGTAGAAGGAAGCCAGGTTCGAGTACCATGTGGCGGGCTCCGTCCAGGTCACCTCGGTGACGCTAGCGGACATGTCTAGCAGTGCTCCCGCGCTACATTGCTGCTGGCATGGCTTCGAGGGCATGCAGGACTTCGTTAACCTGGGGTGATTCTCGCTGCGGCCCGAGCGTGGCAGCGAGTTCATCGACGCGCCGTTGAACACGCGTCGACTGGATGCCTACGGCATGTTGCCCGAGCTTGACAGCCCAGTTGCAGGCGGCCTCAGTGTCACCAGCGCGAGCGTGAGTCATAGCGATGAGGGCGGTGTGCAGGGCACGCGTTCGGACGTTCTGACTGCCGAGACTGAGCGCGTCGGGGACGTGTCGAAGGGCCTGCTTGTGCAGACACAGGTCGCTCAGGCACCTGATCGCCGCCCCTGCCAGGTGGGCAGGGCTGAAGTAGCCGACCCAGCGCGGGCCAGGGTCCATGCCCGTTCGATCCAGAGCTCGCTCCGCCCTAGTTAGGGCGAGCTGGCAAGCACGCCGCTCGCCTGACTGTCCGTAGGCGGTGGCGGCGGTGGAGTGCAGCCGTGCGAGGACCGCAGCGGGTGCGCGGCCGGCTCCGTCAATCGCTGCTTCGATGAGCCGCGCCGCCTCTCGGGCGTGCCCTAGAAAGACAGCCTGTGTGGCGAGGTTGGCCAGCAGATGTGCGCCGTAGAGGCGGTCGCCAGCGGCCTTGGCGAGCCGTAAGCCGAGGGTCACATGATGTTGCGCCATTGCATGCTCACCTGCGTCGTACGACATGAAGGCGAGTTGACCGGTGAGCGTTGCCGCTGCGCGCATGAGGTCACGCCCCACGGCATCGGTGTAGGTGCCGTGCAGCATGGGCGTGACCTGACGTACGAGGAAGTCAGCCATCACGGCACGGGTGTGGGGAGAGCCGCTGCCGTGACGTCGGTCGAGATCAGTGAAATGGTCCGCCAGCGCGTACAGCGATTGAACGTCGGTGGAGGTGACCTGTTGCCGACCGTTCCGGCTGACCGTGTCGTCGGGCAGGTCGTATCGCCAACCGAGCGCGGCCTGGAGTGCCTTGCCGCTGTCGAACATTTCACTGGGATGTTGGTTGATGTGCTTGGCTAGCCTCGTCCATATTTGCTCTGAGGCATCTACCGCCCCGTCGGCGGACGCGGGGTAGATGCACATTCCGATGTCTTCGGCGGCACCGAACCCCAACTCCGTGACCGCGACTGAGCGTCCGAGCTTGCGGGCCAGTGTTTCGACCATGGCCGCTTGGACGTGCTCTCCAGGCCGGCGACCGCGTAGCCACCAGTAGACGCTGGCCGCGTCGTACCGCCAGGTGCCCTGGTCGCGGCCGGTGTGATTGAGCTGTCGGGCAAAGGCAGCGTGAGAGTTGGCGTAACCGGCGGCCAGCAGAAGCCCTTCGAACGCCGTGTTCGTCACCGGTCGCGCCATCGTTCCGCCTCCAGGCATCAGTCAACTACCAACAGTGACGAGCCTATGGGCTGCCGAAGTCCCATGGGGACCCGCGCAACCCTGCGCAACCCACGTCCTGAGCAGCGCAAGCGAGCGCATTACTTGCCATCTGGTCCGTTGATCGGCAGCCCGCTTCGCTAATCGCAGGTGTCCTGGGTGTAGGCGAAGTCTGAGCGTCGCGTCCCGGGCTGACGGAGGTGGCGATGCAGGGCGACGGGTCAGCAAATCGAGGCGAGCAGTTCGAGGCGGGCGAGCGGGAGGCGGCCAAACAGCGCCTTCTGGCGCAGGCCGAGGCGGAGCGCGTACCCGTTGACGACACGACCCGCGCGGTCCCGGACCGGCGGTGGCGGCGTGACCAGCGATGACATCCCTATCGGCCGCCGAGTGGCGAGCTGGCGGGTGCGGCGGCAGATGACGC
>NZ_JAGPXZ010000900.1:0-2220 GCF_018070305.1 Micromonospora sp. M51
GTCGTTGATGGAGTTGGTGCCGGCTTCGGTGGTGCCCATTTCCTTGGCCATGGCGTCGACGCTGATTTCCTTGCCCTGCACGGACAGGGCGTTACGGGCGGCGGCGGGGCCGCAGTAGTAGAAGTTCGGCTGGGCTTCGTAGCGCACGCCGAGCTGACGCTCACCGGCGGGCTTGCGGTCGGTCTGGGTCTGCGACGCCGGCTTGCTGGTGTTCGGGGCGGCGAAGGCGGTGGTGACGGGGCCGGCGATGGCGCCGCCGGTGAAGGCGAGGCCGGCGGCGGTCAGGGCGGTCTTACGGATCAGATCGGTACGCATGATGGCGTGCTCCTCTGCATCGGGGGAAACCGCACAGGCATTCAACGCGGGGGTGCGTGGCCGTGCGGGGATGTTCGCGGGGGCCCGGCGACCCGCTGGGGTCGGCGTCGGGACAGGGTGTAACGGTTCGCGGTGGCGGGTCATTCCGCCGGCCCGCCGGCCCTGTTGTGGTGCTCGGGGGCTGGCTGGTTCGGCGTGCCCGGGGCTGGCCGGTGGTGCTTGGCCGTGCGGGGGGTGTAACCGGGGCGGCCGGGCGGGTGTTCCCGGCGGCTGCTCTCCACCGGGCCGGGGGCGCGGTGGTCTGCCAGGTATAACGACCCGGCCCGGCCCCCGATTCCGCCGTCGGGGTGGCCCCGACCACCCGACACCCCCACCCAAACCGGACATCGGTGCCCGCCGGGATGCCCCGACATGACGGACGAACGGGATGATCGACTCGGGTTCCTGAAAACCGCGCTGTCCCGGTGCGGGGGATACCGCGGTTTCCTGAAAGCCGAGTGGATCACGTCCGTCTGCGCCATTTGCGCCCGCTCGACCGGGGCCGACGCGGGGAGACAGTGCCCGACGGAACCGGGCGACTTGGCCGGACCCGGTCCCACCCTTGGGTCACGTCGCGGGCCCGTTCGCGTGCCCCTCGACGAAGCCCTCCCGATCGGGAGGGGTGTCAGCCTTCGCGACCGGGGAACATCGCCAGGGCCTTCGCGCGCTGCGCGACGAGATCGGCGTAGGTCCCGTCACGTTCGGCCCAACGGTGCATGAGAACGCCCTTCACGAGGATTTCGCGCGGGGTGGGGTTCGCCGAGAGCAGCTGCATGACCTCGGTGGCGAAGTCGTCGAGCGGCAGCGCGTGCGGGTTCACCTTCTCCTGCCCGGCTGTCGCGACGGCCGGGGGAACGAGCTCGACGACGTCGACACCGGTGCCGTCGAGCTGCGCGCGCAGCGCCTCGGAGTAGGCGTGCACCGCTGCCTTCGAGGCGGCGTAGCTGGGCATGGGCGGGAACGGCAGGAAGGCGATGCCGGAGGTGACGGTGATGAAGGTGCCGGCACCCCGACCCACCAGGTGCGGCGTGAAGGCGTCGATGACCCGGATGGTGCCGACCAGGTTGGTGTCGATCGTCGCCTGCGCCGCCCCGAAGTGCGCAGGATCGCGAAGGTCTTCGGTGAGCATGACACCCGACATCGTCACCACCGTGTCCAGTTCGGGGTAACGGGCGAGCACGGCGTCCCGGACAGCGCCGACAGAGGCGCCGTCGGTGACGTCGATGCCGAACGTGCCGAAACCTTCCGCGGCGAGCGCGGAGAGGGCCTCGGGGCTGCGACCGCCAACGGCCACCGTGCTGCCCGCCGCGGCGAACCGCCGGGCCAGCTCCCGCCCGATACCCGACGTGCCGCCGACGATGAGAACTGTGCGGTTGGAGAGATCCACGAGATCTTCCCTTCGATCCAGAGGGCGCCGACGCGTCAACTCGCGGCGCGAACAGTGATGCGCGCTGTCCTTCTCGACGACAGCGCGATCACAGTCTTGACGGGGCCCGGCGGGGGTGGCAGGGCCCCCGTTTTCCCAGGTCCCACCAGGACCCCTCTGCGGCACGCGCACCGCACTACCGTGGTGAGCATGAGGGATGAGGAGTCGGGCGGCGGCCACCGGCTGGGCAGCTACCTCCGGGCCCGGCGCGAACTGGTCTCACCGGCGCAGGTGGGGCTCCCGACCGGCGGCCGGCGCCGCGTGCCCGGCCTGCGCCGCGAGGAGGTCGCCCTGCTCGCCGGGATCAGCCCCGACTACTACCTGCGGCTGGAACGGGGCCGGGACAAGAACCCCTCACCGCAGGTCCTCGAATCACTCGCGCGCGTCCTGCAACTCGCCGACATCGAGCGGACGTATCTGCTCGACCTCGCGGCGCAGGC
>NZ_JAGPXZ010000901.1:0-2218 GCF_018070305.1 Micromonospora sp. M51
CGGCGCCGGCATCCAGGCCGACCTCAAGGTCTTCGCCGCGCTGGGCGCGTACGGCACCAGCGTCCTCACGGCGGTCACCGCGCAGAACACCCGGGGCGTCGACGCGGTACTGCCGCTGCCCCCGCGCACTGTCACCGAGCAGTTGGACAGCGTGCTCACCGATTTCACAGTCGCCGCGGTGAAGACGGGGATGCTCGGCACCCCGGCGATCGCTGACGTGGTGGCCGAGGCGGCCCGGGACGGCCGGTTGCCGCAACTCGTCGTCGATCCGGTGCTGGTCGCCACGAGCGGTCACCGGCTCGGCGTGGTGGGCGCGGTGGAGCGGCTGTTGCCGTACGCCACTGTGGCGACCCCGAACTGCGCGGAGGCGGCGGCGATCACCGGACGCCCGGTGGACGACGTGGCCGCGATGGTCGTGGCCGCCGAGGCTCTGGCGGCCGGCGGCCCGGAGTACGTGGTGGTCACGGGCGGTGACCTCGACGGGGGCGAGGCGGTCGACGTGCTGCACGGCGCCGGGGTCACCACGGTGTTGCGCGGACCCCGGGTGAACACCCGGCACACCCACGGCACGGGGTGTTCGTTCTCCGCGGCCATCGCGGTGCGGCTCGGTCGGGGCGACGCGGTGCCGGTCGCCGTGGGGGCCGCCAAGGAGTACGTGCTCCGTGCGCTGTCCGGCGCGCGGGGCTGGGAGCTGGGCGCGGGGCGCGGGCCGCTGAACCACTTCGGCTGGTCCGCCTGATCACCAGGAGGCTGTCATGCACGCACGAGGCAAGGTGTACGTCGAGGGTTCGCGGCCGGATGTCCGGGTGCCGTTCGCGGAGGTGGGGCTGACCGGTGATCTGCCACCGGTGCGGCTCTACGACACGTCGGGTCCTGGTTCGGACCCGGAGGTGGGGCTGCCGCCGTTGCGGGGGCCGTGGATCGCCGAGCGGGGTGATGTGGCGCCGGTGCGGGGGCCGGGCACCCCGCTGGCCGGAATGGACGGTCGCCGGCCGACGCAGCTGGCGTACGCGCGGGCCGGTGTGGTGACGCCGGAGATGGAGTTCGTGGCGATCCGGGAGAACGTCGACCCGGAACTCGTTCGGTCCGAGATCGCCGCCGGCCGGGCGGTGCTCCCGCTCAACGTCAACCACCCGGAGTGCGAGCCGGCGATCATCGGAAAGGCGTTCCTGGTCAAGGTGAACGCCAACATCGGCACCTCGGCGGTCAGTTCGTCGGTCGCGGAGGAGGTGGAGAAGCTGACCTGGGCCACCCGCTGGGGCGCGGACACCGTGATGGACCTGTCCACCGGTAAGCGCATCCACGAGACCCGGGAGGCGATCGTGCGGAACTCCCCGGTGCCGATCGGAACCGTGCCGATCTACCAGGCGTTGGAGAAGGTCGGCGGCGACCCGGTGAAGTTGAGCTGGGACGTGTTCCGGGAGACCGTGATCGAGCAGGCCGAGCAGGGTGTGGACTACATGACAGTGCACGCCGGTGTGCTCCTGCCGTACGTGCCGCTGGCCGTGAACCGGGTGACCGGGATCGTGTCCCGTGGCGGTTCGATCATGGCGGCGTGGTGCCTGGCGCATCACGAGGAGAACTTCCTCTACACCTACTTCGAGGAGTTGTGCACGCTTCTCGCGAAGTACGACGTGACGTTCTCCCTCGGCGACGGGTTGCGCCCCGGCTCCATCGCCGACGCCAACGACGAGGCGCAGTTCGCCGAGCTGCGTACCCTCGGCGAGCTGACGAAGGTCGCCTGGGAGCACGACGTCCAGGTGATGATCGAGGGCCCCGGTCACGTACCGATGCACAAGATCAAGGAGAACGTGGACCTTCAGCAGGAGTGGTGCCACGAGGCGCCCTTCTACACGCTCGGTCCGTTGACCACCGACATCGCGCCGGCGTACGACCACATCACCTCGGCGATCGGCGCCGCGATGATCGGCATGTTCGGCACCGCGATGCTCTGCTACGTCACGCCGAAGGAGCACCTCGGCCTGCCGGACCGGGACGACGTGAAGGCGGGCGTGATCGCGTACAAGATCGCGGCCCACGCGGCGGACCTGGCCAAGGGGCATCCCGGCGCGCAGGCCTGGGACGACGCCCTGTCGAAGGCGCGGTTCGAGTTCCGCTGGGAGGACCAGTTCAACCTCTCGCTGGACCCGGAGACGGCCCGCTCGTACCACGACGCGACACTGCCCGCCGAGCCGGCGAAGACCGCGCACTTCTGCTC
>NZ_JAGPXZ010000902.1:0-2218 GCF_018070305.1 Micromonospora sp. M51
ACGCTGGCCCGGGTCGGCGTGGGCGCGCTGCTCGCGGGCAGCACCCTGCTGGCCAGCCTGGCGCTGACCGGCTATGCGACCAGCCCCGTGCTGGTGGTGCTGGTGGGCTGTGCGCTGCTGCTCGGGCTCGGCTCCGGCGCTGTCGACTCCGGGCTCAACGCGTACGCCGCCGGGGCCTTCGGGGCGCGCCACATGAACTGGTTGCACGCCTTCTTCGGCCTGGGCGTGGCGATCGGTCCGCTGATCATGACCGCGGTGTTGAGCACCGGGCTCGGCTGGCGCTGGGGGTACGGCATCATCGCCGCCGCCCAACTCGTCCTCGCCGCCGCGTTCGCGCTCACCGTGCGGGCCTGGCACCGTGGCGTCCCGGCCGGCACCGAGGCGGGCACGACCGTCCAGGCCGGGCTCTCCGCCACCGATGGCGGGTCGGCACCGGTGGTCCGGGTTCCGATCGGGGAGACGCTGCGGCTGCCGGCGGTCTGGTCGGGGACGCTCGCCTTCGTGCTGTACGTGGCGATCGAGGTGTCCGCCGGGCTGTGGGCGTTCCTGCTGCTCACCGAGGGACGCGGGCTGAGCGCGGCGGTGGCCGGCGGCTGCGTCTCCGCGTACTGGGGCAGTCTCTTCGTCGGCCGAGTCGTGCAGGGTCTGGTCGCCGAGCGCCTGGGGGCGGGGCTGGTGCTGCGCGTCAGCCTGGCCGGAATGGCGGTCGGCGCGGCGCTGATCGCGGTACCCGGGCCGGCTGTCCTGGCGGTGCTCGGCCTGGTCGTTGTCGGTTTCGCCGCCGCGCCGGTGTTTCCGCTGCTCACCCTCACCACCGCCGAACGGGTCGGGGTGGCGCACGCGGACCGGGCCATCGGGCTGCAGATCGGTGCCGCTGGCATCGGCGCGGCGCTCGTCCCGGCCGGGCTGGGCGTGCTGATCGGCAACACGTCGGTGCAGGTGCTGGGCTCGGCGCTGCTGGTGCTCGCGCTGGCACTGATCGCGCTGCACGAGTGGGGTACGCGCCGACCCGCCGTCGACCCGCCCGCGCCCGACCGGCCCGGGAACGCGGGTCAGACGTCCGGCCCGGTCCTGCCGGTGGTGGACGGGCGGTAGGCGCGCTGCGGGTCGGTGGCCTCCCGGCTGTTGCCCCGGGCCTGTCCCTCGCGGTCCGACGCGGCCGCCCCGTGCCCGAACGCGGCTTCCTCGCCGGCGTCGTTGCCCGTCACGTCGTCGGCCTGCCCGTCGAGGCTGGAGCCCGACACGGCGCGCTCCAACTCCTCCAACGGAAGCCGCTCCTCGTCCCGCCACACCCTGATGCTGTCGTCGGTCATACCTCCAGCCGTACCCGGGCACGATGATCGCAAACAGGCTCGGACACGGCGATGGCCGCCGGGAACCCCGACGGCCATCTGCGGTCACCGCTCAGCGTCACGGCTGCGGACGGTCCACCTGCCCGCGCCAGGCACCGGTCTCCTGACCACGCCGTTCGATGTAGGTCTTGAACCGTTCCAGGTCGCCCTTGGCCCGCCGGTCGACGATGCCGAGCTTGTCGCCGGCCTGCTCGACGACACCGTGCGGCTCGAACTCGAGTTGCAGGGTGACCCGGGTCTTGTCCTCGTCCAGGCGGTGGAAGGTCACCACGCCGGCCTGCTGGGTGCCGCCGGTGGACCGCCAGGCGACCCGCTCGTCGGGGAGCTGCTCGGTGATCTCCGCGTCGAACTCGCGCTTCACCCCGGCGATGTCCACGGTCCAGTGGGTCATCGTGTCGGAGAGCTGCCGGACCTCCTGCACGCCCTCCATGAACTCGGGAAACTCCTCGAACTGCGTCCACTGGTCGTACGCGGTGCGGACGGGCACGGAAACGTCTACGTGTTCGGTAACGCCACTCATCGGGGAACCTCCTTCAGCCGCTGGTGGGTTGGTGGATCGGGGGCGATCCGTCTCACCAGCGAGTCGTCTCGTTCTTGTTGCCGAGCGCGGCCCACACCTCGGAGACCGTCTGGTAGACGGTGCCCTCGGGCAGCCGTTCCAGCGCCGCCACGATGTCGTCGGGCGCCTCGTTCTCGCGGGCGCTGGCGATGAGCACCAGGCGGTCGCCCGGCAGCGCGCTCATTGAGATGAACCGGCCGAGCCGGCTGCGCTGCTCGACGTCCGTCGAGCTCATCCCCTGTGGGGCGCCGGTGCGCGTATCGCCGGCCGGGGCGGTGGTCGCCTCCGGCTGGTCCTCACCGGCCGG
>NZ_JAGPXZ010000903.1:0-2217 GCF_018070305.1 Micromonospora sp. M51
GGGTGACGAAGGTCAGCGCGAGGGTGACGATCACGATCGCCACCGTCTCGGCGGCGCCCCCGAACACGCCGAGCAGCGGCACCAGGGGTTTGGCCAGGGAGACCGCCGCGGCGGCGGAGGCCAGGAAGCCGGCGAGGGTGATGCCGATCTGGATGGTGGCCAGGAAGCGGTTCGGGTCCTTGGCGAGGCGGGCCAGCACCCGCCCGCCCCGGCTGGTGCGCTCCAACCGTTGGATCTGGCTGTCCCGCAGCGACACCAACGCCATCTCGCTGCCCGCGAAGAGCGCGTTGATCACGACCAGGACTCCGACCAGGGCCAGTTGGCTCCCGTAGCTCTGCACGCCCGGTTCGCTCCCTCGTCGTGGTGGCACCGGCCGGTACGCGCGGTACCCGCCGGTCGGCGAGCCCGCCCGGCGTAGGCGTTGTCTTTGCCCCGTCCGGTGCCGGCCGAATCCTGCCCGGGCGACGCCACGTCGAATCGGACGCGGTGACGCTACCGGGCAGGGGGCGTCGAGGACGCCGGGAGATCGAGGACGTAGGAGTCGCCCTCCGGTCGGAAGCCGAGCCGGTGGTAGTAGGGGGCGACCATCCGGGGCGGGCTGACCACCCGGTGGAAGCCGCGTTCGGTGAACAGGTGGCTGCGCCGGTAGACGAACTCGCCCGGGGTGAAGTCACGGAACTTCGGGGTGACGTAGTCCAGGTCGATCTGGGCGACGCCGGGCGCCTCGGCGTGCGACAGCACCACCCCGACCACCTCGTCGGCAGTGACCACGAGGAACGCCGAGCGCCCGGGCGCGTCCGGATCCCAGTGGAAGCCGGGGTTGAACCGGGCGATGTCGGCGGCGTGCACCCGCAGCGTGTGCGCGAGGAACTGGTCGTCGACGCCGACCTCCACCACCTGGTACGTCTTGTCGTCGTGCCGGGTGGCGAGCATCCCGCGCAGGTACCAGATGTTGATCGCCGCGAGCACCACGTTGAGCCCGACCATGGGCCAGACCTCGATCGCGGCGTTGTAGCCGATCAGCACGACGCAGCCGACGAGGTTGATCGCGCGCAGTCGCAGGACGCGCGACTGCAGCAGCGACCAGACCAGCACCGCGGAGCCGGCCCAGCCGACGAGATCCAACCAGTTCACGCCGCGAGACTAGTGCCCGCCCAGGTCAGGAGCGTCGGCGGGCAGCTCCAGCAGCCACTCCTCGACGTCTTCGCCGCGGCCGTTGGCGTACCCCGAGTCTTCACCGACCACTACGAACCCGCACTTGCGCAGCACCGCGAGCGAGGCGGCGTTGTCCTTGGCGGCGCGGGCGTGCACCGGCCGGGGCAGCTCGCGCAGCAGGGCGGCCAGGGCCGCCGTGGCGTGCCCCCGACCCCAGCGTGCCGGGTCGATCCAGTAGCTGACCTCGGTCTGCTGGTCGACCGGGAAGGCGCTCACGTAACCGACCACGTCGCCGTCGACCTCGACGGTGCGGACCAGGTTCGCCGGGTTGGTGAGCACCCGGGCCCAGTGCGCGGCGAACTCCCGGCGGTCGGACGGGTCCTTCGGGCCGAACGCGGCCATCCGGTTGGCCTCCGGGTCCTGCTGGTGCCGGAAGAACTCGACGAGGTCGTCCTCGCCGACCGGGCGCAGCCGCAGATCAGACGTCATCGGCCGAGGGTACGCAACGGCGGGCCGGCGCGGCTCGCTCAGTCGCTCACGGCGGCGAGCGCCAGCACGGCGGCGAGCAGGGAGCTGGCCACCGACAGCAGGCGACGCCACGGCACTCGCGCGTCGACCACCGGCAGGGCGGACCAGCGGGTCACGGCCACTGTCGCTGCCGCCACGGCCAGACCGGCCCCGAGCGGCCACAGCCACGCCGGCACCACCGACCAGTCGCCCATCCGGTGCGCCAACCCGAGATAGGCGAACGCCCACACCACCGCCGCCACCACTGTGACCCGGTCCAGTTCGCGGCGGCGGGCGGTGCGGAGCAGGGACAGGCCGCCGAGGAAGGTGAACGCCACCGCGAGGCCCGCGCCGATCCAGACGGGAGCCACCGGTGCCGCGTCCCCCGCCTCCTCCTCCGGTACGCCGAGCAGTCGCCGGCCGATCGGCTCGACGCCCTTGTCGGTGTTGCCGAGCACCACCACGGCCCGGCCGGTGGCCCGTTCGAGCCCGAGGTAGGACCGGAACCCGCTCGTCGCGCCGTTGTGCCAGATGACCTCGTGGTCGCCGTGGCGG
>NZ_JAGPXZ010000904.1:0-2214 GCF_018070305.1 Micromonospora sp. M51
CGATGTGCCCGCGACCCCCACCCGTGCCCACCTGCGTGATCAGCGCGAGCACCAGGTCCTTGGCGGTCACGCCGGGCGCGAGGCGACCGGTGACGTTCACGGCCATCGTCTTCGGCCGGCTCTGCGGCAGCGTCTGGGTGGCCAGGACGTGCTCCACCTCGCTGGTGCCGATGCCGAAGGCGAGCGCGCCGAAGGCGCCGTGGGTGGCGGTGTGCGAGTCGCCACAGACGATCGTCAGACCCGGCTGGGTGAGACCGAGCTGCGGGCCGATCACGTGCACGATGCCCTGGTTGTCGTCGCCGAGCGGGTGCAGCCGCACCCCGAACTCGGCGCAGTTGCGGCGCAACGTCTCGATCTGCGTACGCGACGTCGGGTCCGCGATGGTGAGCAGGTCACCACGGCGGAGGCGGAAGGCCGGGTCGGCGTACCCGGTCGGGGTGTTGTGGTCCTCGGTCGCGAGGGTCAGGTCGGTACGACGCACCCGGCGCCCGGCGAGCCGCAGCCCGTCGAACGCCTGCGGGCTGGTCACCTCGTGCAGCAGGTGCAGGTCGATGAAGAGCAGGTCCGGCTCACCGGCGGCGGACCGTACGACGTGCGCGTCCCAGACCTTCTCGGCCAGGGTCCTCGGCTCAGGAGTGACTCCCACCATCTGGACATCCTAAATTCTGGGAGGTAAGTTTCGGCTTGTGGGACACAGTATGAGCGGTGTCGGCGTTCTCGACAAGGCGGTGGTCATCCTGGCCGCCTGCGTGGACGGCGCCAGCCTGGCCGAACTCGTTGAACGCACCAAGCTGCCCCGAGCCACCGCACATCGGCTGGCCCAGGCCTTGGAGATCCACCGGATGCTGGTGCGCGACACCCAGGGCAGATGGCGGCCCGGCCCCCGGCTGGGCGAGCTGGCCAACGCCGCACCGGACGTTCTGCTGACCGCCGCCGAGCCGTTGCTGGCCGCGCTGCGCGACGCCACCGGTGAGAGCGCGCAGCTCTACCTGCGCCGCGCCGACGAGCGGATCTGCGTGGCGGCGGCCGAGCGCGCCAGCGGCCTACGGGACACTGTCCCGGTCGGCTCGGTGCTGCCGATGACGGCCGGCTCAGCGGCCCAGATCCTGCTCGCCTGGGAGCCGCCGGAGGCGGTGATGCCACTGCTGCCGCGCAGCAAGTTCACCGGCCGCACCCTCGCCGAGGTACGCCGTCGCGGCTGGGCGCAGAGCGTCGCCGAGCGGGAGGCGGGTGTGGCGAGCGTCTCGGCCCCGATCCGCGACCGCACCGGGAGAGTGATCGCCTCGGTGAGCATCTCCGGCCCGATCGAACGCCTCGGCCGCCGCCCCGGCGAACGCCACGCCATGGCCGTGGTGAGAGCCGGCCAACGCCTATCCGGCCTCTAACCCCACCCCGAGCCCTCACACCCACACCCGCACCCGCACCCCGCGCAACATCCCCAATGTTGCTGCCTCCACCGGAGGCCCCCGCCTCGTCCGGTGATCAAGAGGTTTGCGTCACGACACGCCGAGAGCGCTGACGCAAACCTCTTGATCACCGAGGGCGGGGCTGGGAAGGCCGGAGGGGTACGGGAAAGGCTCATCTCGCACAGCGAGATGAGCCTTTGGTTGTAGCCCCGACCGGATTCGAACCGGCGCTACCGCCTTGAGAGGGCGGCGTCCTGGGCCACTAGACGACGGGGCCAGAACAACTTTCGCTCCCCCACCTCGGCGGTGGAGGAGCTGCACTCTACCGAAGACCACCCTCCGCCCCCGAAGGGGCGGAGTCGAACTCCGTCAGAATCCAGCGTCTGGAAATTCTCGCGAATTCCAGCAGCGCTGGGGTACCAGGACTCGAACCTAGACTAACTGAACCAGAATCAGTCGGGCTGCCAATTACCCCATACCCCATTGGCCCCTTGCGGCGCCGGGAGTGAACTTTACCCTCCCGGTGCCGACAGGCCAAATCCGATCCCCCCGAACCACCCGTGAGCTGCGGAAACAGGGGCATCAGACGGATCAGGCGACGGGAACCACCGGGTTGGTGAGCTCGCCGATGCCCTCGATCCGCACGGTGACCGTATCCCCCTCGACAAGCGGGCTAACCCCGGCCGGAGTGCCGGTGAGAACCACGTCGCCGGGCAGCAGAGTCATCACGTGCGAGATGTACGACACCAGGCCGGGAACGTCGAAGACCATGTCCTTCGTCCGGCCGAGCTGGCGTACCTCCATCTCC
>NZ_JAGPXZ010000905.1:0-2212 GCF_018070305.1 Micromonospora sp. M51
GTCAGGCCGGCGTTCCACTTCCACTCGAGGAAGTTGCCCTTGAGGTCGGCGGCGCCGTGGTCCAGCAGGTTGACGAAGTTGCCGGGGTTGGCCTTGTACTCGACCAGCAGACCCTCCTCGATGGCCACCACGTCGCCGGCGCCCCGGCCGGCGGCGAGCCACTGGGTCAGCTTCGGCGAGTACTCGTCGAGGTTGGTGCCGGTGCCCCGCTCGACGATCTTCACGTTGGGGTTCGCGGCCATGTACTCCTGGTAGAGCTGCTCGTAGCCGAACTGGCCGAAGACGTCGACGGTCAAGGTGATCGGCCCGTCGCCCTGCTCGTCGCCGCCGCCGCAGCCAGCGGTGACGAGCAGGGCGGTGGTGGCGGCGAGGGCCACCGCGGCGAGGCGGCGGCGCGGGAAGACAGCCATGGGTTTCGACCTCTCTCAGGGCGGGCGAGTGGTGGCAGATAATTCAGAGAGCGCTCTCACGACACTGTGGTAGGTCGCTGACCCGGTGTCAAGAGAGCGCTCTCACGAGGTCGCGAGGTCGGCCCCACACGCCGACGAGGGCGCCACCCCGGATGGGGTGACGCCCTCGTTCGTGACCGGTCGGTCAGCCGGTGCGCAGACCGTCCAACAGGGTGCGGTCGCCGACGACATCAAGCGTCTCGAAACTCACCCGCCCCCACAACGCCAGCAGCAGATCGCTCGCGGTGCCGCTGACCTGGGCACGAGCGTGGTGATCGTCGTGGTCGAAGATGGTCGCGGTGTCGAGCAGCGCCACCCCCTCGCCGCGCAGCCGCAGATACCACTCCTGGGCCGCGTCCGTCGCGCAGAGCTGCACCACCCCGTGCCAGTCACCCGGCACCTGCCGCCGGCCCGCCGGGAGCCAGGTGTCCAGCACCTCGCTCACCCCGTCGGCGGCGAGCTTCGCCTCCACCGGGTCACCGGCCGCGATGGCGAGCTGCGCGTCCCAGCGGTGCACAGCCGTCTCGTGCGCCATCCGACGCGGCCAGAAACCGGCCTTCTTCGGCTGGGGCGCCCAGTTCCACGCCGATGCCTCCGGGTCGAGCCCGTCGAAGAGGGTCATCACCCGGTCGTAACCCTGCTGCCACAACTGGAGCGCGTCCACGCCCGGGTCGGCCTCGAGCTTCTCCCGCCGAGGCGGCTGGCTGGTCTGGCCGGTGCCGGCGAACGACGAAACCCACTGGTAGATGCCGGCCATGTGCAGGGTCAGGTCGTTCACCGTCCAGCCCGGACAGGACAGCACCGGTGTCTCCGGCGGCGCCTCGGCCACCGCTGCGGCGAAAGCCGGACCCTCCGTCCGGAGCGCTCCGATCCAGAAATCCTTGCTGCCCTGCAGTCTGCTCATCGCCATCCTCCCGGGGGTGCCGGGCGACCAGTGGGTGCCACGGCTAATTGTCAGCCTAAGGTGAAGGGCGTGCCAGACGCCTCCGCCCAGCCGACAACCGACGCCGATCGTGCCATCCCCGGTCCACTCGCCGGCTACACCACCCTGCGAACGGGTGGACCGGCCGCGCGGATCGTGGCCGCCGGCAGCGCCGACGAGATTGTCCGCGCGGTGCGGACCGCGGCAGAGCCGGTCCTGATCCTCGCCGGCGGCAGCAACGTGGTGATCGGCGACGCCGGCTTCCCCGGCACCGTCGTCCTGGTGCGCTCCCGTGGCGTGCGGGTCATCGCCGAGGACGCCACCTCGGTCACCGTACGGGTCGACGCCGGCGAGCCGTGGGACGACCTGGTGGCCACCACTGTCGCCAACGGCTGGTCCGGTCTGGAGTGCCTCTCCGGCATCCCCGGCTCGACCGGCGCCACCCCGATCCAGAACGTCGGCGCGTACGGCCAGGAGGTCGCCGAGACGATCACCGGCGTCGAGGTGTACGACCGGATCCAGGGCACCCGCCAGGTCATCCCCGCCGCCGACTGCGGCTTCGCCTACCGGGGCAGCATCTTCAAGTACGTGGACCGCTGGGTGGTGCTCTCGGTCGACTTCCGGCTCACCAGGTCCCCACTGTCCGGGCCGGTGCGCTACGCGGAACTGGCCAGAGCGCTCGGCGTCGAGGTGGGCGACCAGGTGCCGCTGGCGGACGCCCGAGCCACGGTGCTGCGGCTGCGCGCGGGCAAGGGGATGGTGCTCGACGCCAACGACCCGGACACCCGCTCGGTCGGCTCCTTCTTCACCAACCCGGTGCTCGACCGGGCGACATACGACC
>NZ_JAGPXZ010000906.1:0-2205 GCF_018070305.1 Micromonospora sp. M51
TCTCGGCGATGTCCCGGACCTTCGTGAAGGACCCCCGCGAGGTGGTGAAGTCCGGCGACGTGGTCAAGGTCCGGGTGCTCGATGTGGACGTACCCCGCAAGCGCATCTCGTTGACCCTGCGCCTGGACGACGAGCCGGCGGCCGGCGGTGCTGGTCGGACGAGCCAGGAGGGGCGTGGCGGCCCGGCGCAGCGCGCACCGCAGGGCGGTCGTGGCGGCCAGGGCGGTGGCGGCGGCCAAGGTGGCCGCGGCGGGCAGGGAGGTCGTGGCGGGCAGGGCGGTGCCGGCGGGCAGGGTGGTCGTGGCGGTCAGGGTGGTCGCGGCGGCGGGCAGCACGGCGGTCGCGGCGGGCCGCAGCGGCCGGGCGCGCCGGGGCCGGCCATCGACGCGTGGGCCCTGCGCCGCGCCGGCCTGGCCTGACCCCGGTCAACCGGCGCGAGCGATCGACCGAAACGCCCCCGCCACAGCAGATCTTGGACAGTTTCCGTTCAGACGGAACGGAAACTGTCCAAGATCGGAGTCCGTCCGGGCGACGACCCGCGCGAAACGCGAGCCAGGCCGATGACGTGGTCGCGGCCGGTGGCCGCGACGGTGAGTCGATCCCGTTGCGGACGCTGCTCACCCGGTTGCTGGACGACGGGACCGACGAGCCAGACCCCACCACCAGACCTGCTGCACCACGAGGGTGAGCAGTCCGGCCAGGACGATCGCACACAGGTTGATCACCAGTTGGAGGGCCGAGCCGCCCGCTTCGTCCCACACTCCGTAGGCGGCGGCCACCGCCACGTTCGCGGCGGCCGGGACCGTGGTCACCGAGATCAGCACGCCGACCAGGCTGCCGGACTTCTTCGACGTCAACGAGAGCATCCCGGCCACGCCGGCAAGTAGACCGACCACCCAGGACAGCGCGTCCGGCCGCCAGATGAAGTCGGTGAGCGGACGTTCGGCGAGCAGCATCTCCCGACTGACCAGGCCGGCGGCGGTCAACGCCCAGGTGCTCAGCACGGTGACCGCCATGGCCGCCATAAAACCGACAGTCAGGGCCAGCACCGAGCGGCCGATCACGTCCAACCGACGACGTAGCAACGCCACGCAGAGCGCGGCGAGCGGGCCGAACTCCGGACCGACCACCATCGCCCCGACAATGAGGATCGGCTGGTCCAACAGCACACCGATGCCGGCGATCATGGTGGCCACCACGATCAGCACGAGGTAGGTGCCGGACAGTTCGGTCTGCTCGCCGGTCTTCGCGGCGATCTCGTCCCAGACCACCGCGTCCGCCCCGCTGCCCGGTGCCCGCTCCGCCGCCCGGTCAGCCGCGGCGGAGACGGTCAACTCCACATCGTCGGCCGCGATGCCGCCGGTGTCGTCCACCCCCATCCGCCGCAACTCCTGCAACACCCGGTCGGCGCTCTCCCGCACGACGTCGAACTGGATGAGGTCGCCCGGGGGCTGCCGGGCGACGCCGGGCAGCACCACCAGGTGGGTCACGCCGGGCTCGGCGGCCAGCAGGTCGATCACGTTCGCCGACTGCTCCGGCGAAGCGATCACCCTCAGGTGCAGCACGTGTCCTCCCCCTCACCCGACCGGCCGGTCCCCTACCCGCCCGACCGGCCGGTCGAGACCCTACCGCCCGGCCGCCGGCCGCACGGACCGCAGGAGGGCGTACGGCTGCTGAACCCGCAATGGCCTGGTCGATCGACCCTGCCCGGCGACGCGTGCCGGGCGCAACCACGCGGCGGGTTGCCGGGCAGGGCAGCCGCGCCGGGCAAAGAACCTCTTGCGGCATCCTTTGGAGCTGATGCGGCAAACGAATCGCGCCGTATCCCGCGCCACCGCGTCGCTCCGAATCTGATACGACGAGCGGGTCATGCCGTGATGTCACAAACGGGTCAGCTCGAAAGGACTCGCCAAGCACTCCCAGACCGGGCGCGGGACACAGGTGGCGCAGGGGAGGACGGGGCCGTCCGCAGCGGCGGCTGTGGACGACCCCGCGCAGCGCCCGCTCGACCCGCTCGGCACTGGCGGCGCGCGGAGAGCGAATGGCCGCAGGAGCGCAGCGGCGGCTGGACGCTGTCATCGACCTGGGTGCGGTCGGCGTGGTCGACCCCGCGGTGGACCTGATCGTCCGGCACACGCTGCGGGCCGCACTCGACTGAGCCGGTGGCGTACCGTCTCCCTCGTGGGTGAGCGGGACGCCCGGGAG
>NZ_JAGPXZ010000907.1:0-2198 GCF_018070305.1 Micromonospora sp. M51
CGGCGGCGCGGGCGCCCGGCACCGGCTGCACGCCTCGGCGCGGTGGCTGCCCGGGTGCGCCGGGGACCGGGGCGGATGGCCGGTCATCCGGGCGGCGGCCCGCTGGCGGCGTCTCCCCCGGCCAGGGGCCGTCGACCGGTCGACGGGCGGCGACGCCCGGCTCACCCTGACGCGGGGTCGGCGGCGCCGAGGCCTCCGGCCCACCGCCGCGCGCACCGGGCGGCTCTGCCGGCGTACGCGGGGCGGCCTGGGCCGGCGGCCCGGCCGGGTCTGCGGGCGGCATGCCGCCCCGGGGGCGGTTCGGCTCCGCCGGTGCGCCGTCCGGGCCCAGCTCGGTGCGTTGCTGCTTGGCCGAGCGCAGGTCGTCGATCCAGCCGAACTCCTCGCCGGCGACCGGCTCCTCCGGCTCTGGCTCGGCCGCCCGGCCACGACCCCAACGGCGGGTCTTGGCACGCGGATCGCGCCGCTCGTCCGGGCCCTCGTCCGGGCGGTCCCCACCACGCGATCTCACTGTTGACCCTCTCCTGCGGCGTCGGTGCCGCTGTCCTGCATAAGGCCGGGGGCACCCGTGTCCGTCGTCGGACGGGCGACCCGCGGGGATAGCGCTGGCGCGTTCTGCGCCGTTACGGACGGCTCGGATGCCGGCGTCGGCCGCGCGGCCGGGGCCGGCAGACCACGCACGATCCGGCGCAGCAGCGGCAGCCGGCCGGCCACCGACCGCTCCGCACCGTGTGGGCTGGGCTGGTAGTAGTCGGTGCCCACCAGGTCGTCCGGAACGTACTGCTGGGTGACCACGCCGCGCTGGTCGTCGTGCGGGTAGCGGTAGCCGGTCCCGTGGCCCAACCCACGCGCACCGGCGTAGTGCGCGTCGCGCAGCCCTCGGGGCACCGGGCCACCGCGACCGGCCCGGACGTCGGCGATCGCGGCGCCGATGGCGGTGGTGGCCGAGTTCGACTTCGGCGCGGTGGCCAGGTGGATCACCGCCTGGGCCAGGTTGAGCTGCGCTTCGGGCAGGCCCACGTACTCGACAGCGTGCGCGGCGGCGGTGGCGACGCTCAACGCGGTCGGGTCGGCCATGCCCACGTCCTCGCTGGCGAAGATGACCAGGCGACGGGCGATGAAGCGGGCGTCCTCACCGGCGACCAGCATGCGGGCCAGCCAGTGCACCGCGGCGTCCACGTCCGAGCCGCGCATGCTCTTGATGAAGGCGCTGACCACGTCGTAGTGGGCGTCGCCGTCGCGGTCGTAGCGCACCGCCGCCACGTCGACCGCCTGCTCGGCGGTGGCCAGGTCGATCCGCCCGCCGCCGAGGGCCGTGGCGGAGGCCGCCGCCGCCTCCAAGGCGGTGAGGGCCTTGCGGACGTCACCGGCGGCCAGCCGGACCAGGTGGTCCTCGGCCTCGGTGGTGAGGGTCAGCGCACCGTCCAGGCCGCGCTTGTCGGCGACCGCGCGGCGCAGCAGGCCCCGCACCGCCTCGTCGTCCAACGGTTGCAGGGTGAGCAGCACGCACCGCGACAGCAACGGTGAGATGACCGAGAAGTACGGGTTCTCGGTGGTCGCCGCCAGCAGGGTGACCGTGCGGTCCTCGACGGCGGCGAGCAGCGAATCCTGTTGGGTCTTGCTGAACCGGTGCACCTCGTCGATGAAGAGCACTGTCTGCGGGCCGCCGGAACGGCGCTGGCGGCGGGCCGTCTCGATCACCGCCCGGACGTCCTTCACCCCGGCGGAGAGCGCCGACATGGCCACGAAGCGGCGGTCGGTGGCCCCGGCCACCAGGTGCGCGATGGTGGTCTTGCCGCTGCCCGGCGGACCCCAGAGGATCACCGACATCGGCGCCCCGCCGGAGACCAGTTGCCGCAGCGGTGCACCGGGAGCGAGCAGGTGCTCCTGCCCGACCAACTCGTCGAGGGTGACCGGGCGCATCCGGACCGGCAGGGGCGAATCGTCGGCCACCGCGGTGAAGCCGTCGACACCGGCGTGACCGTCGGGCGCGCTGCGCGACCCGGTCGGTTCACCGAGGGAGAAGAGGGCGTCGGACTCCATCACGAAGACAGTACCGGGCCGGGCCCACGACGCCGGAATCGCGCCGTGGGCCCGCTGCCAGTGATCGGTTCCGGTCAGCCACGCCCGGGGCGACGACCCCGGTACCAGCGGCCACCGCCACCGCCGCCACCGCCGCGCGGGCCGCTGCCCACGCC